>JBDRTM010000128.1:0-12552 GCA_043824065.1 Planctomycetota bacterium
AACATAACGAAGGCCATTTATGGCCAGCAAGTTGGCACTAAAATCGGGATTGCAGAAAACTGAAAGTGTAGAAGCTGGTTTGGCGTTGTCGAAGCTGGTATCGAAACTGGAGGCTGGACGCCCGAGCCTCGAGTTTCCAGGGCGAGCATCGATACGAGATTCGACAACCTTAAACGAGAAAATTCCTCTGGAAACTAGTCGAGAATCTTGTTTGGGTCATTTGAATTTTGGTTATTAAATATTGTTCGAATTTCGATATTCGAATATTCGAAATATGCGATATGAGGTGAGCTTTAAAATGCCCATGAAAGAAATACTCTCTGATAACGAATCCAAAATGAAAAAGACTGTCGAAGTCCTGCAGGACGAGCTAAAAGCCGTTCGCAGCGGCATGGCTTCTACCGGCCTTATCGAAAATATAAAGGCCGACTTCTACGGAACGCCCACACCCTTGAAACAGATGGCAACGCTGGCAACGCCACAGGTGGATATGATTGTGATTAAGCCCTTCGACCCTGCTTCGGTCAAAGATATCGAAAAGGCAATCAAAGCCAGCGATCTGAGCATTGCCCCCATTATTGACGGCAAAATAATCAGACTTAATGTCCCGTCACTTAGCGGGGAAAGAAGAAAGCAGCTTGTCCAGCAGGCCAAACAAACCGGCGAGCAGACGAAAGTCGTTATTCGCAACATCCGAAGGGAAGCCAACAAGCAGCTCGAAAAACAGCAGAAAGACAAACTTATCACCGAAGATGACCTGAAAAATGGCAAGAAGCAGGTCGATGATACCACAAAAGAATATACTGACAGGGTTGACGGGCTAATCAAAAACAAATCGGACGAGATAATGCTCGATTAATTTCGGGAAAAAAAGTGCACACCTCATAAGTGCACAAGGTATAATTGAAGGGCCTTGTGCTCCTGTGCACCAACCTTATTTTGGGGGTCAAAGTGGTGCCGGTTGAAAAGAAATCGAAAGCTAAGCCACGAAAACGTACCGCCACAAGGATACTCAAGCTGGTATTGGCACTTATAGTCGTTCTGATTGTGTTGGTGTTTTTCCTTGTTCCCGCATTTGTCTCATCTGGGAAAGGCCGCCGGGTAATATTGGCCCAAATTAACAGTTCAATCGCCGGCCAAATAGATTTCGCCGACCTGTCTATGGGCTGGCTCAAAGGTGTCCGCATTGGGGATTTCAGCTTCAATGACAGCCTCGGCCAAATTTCCGCCCAGGTAAAGCAAATCACCACCAAGCCTCATTACGGCTCCATTGTAATGGGGAATTTGTCCTTCGGTGAAACGACAATTGACCAGCCTAAGGTAAGCGTAAATCTCAAAGGTCAACCTGCGGCCGAGCAAGAGCCTGCCGGCAAACCCGAGCCGGTTCCCGTCAAAGCCGGCTATATCGCTCTGGTTATGGACGTTGCAATTAACGACGGCAACTTAAAGGTAACAGATTCGAAAGCCAGAACTGTTGAGCTGTCTGAGATAAACTCAAGGTTAAACTTACGACCGCCGGGACGGCAAACAGATTTCGATATCAATCTGGCTGTAGTGGGACAAAAAGCTGAGCGGTCACCGATTCACGCAGCGGGCCAAATTAAACCGGGAACTGCAAAAAATGGCTGGACACTGAAAGGTACCACAGGCGATTTGACTATCGAGGTCAATGACCTGGAGCTCGAATCTTTAGGACCGATTTTTGAATTGGCTAAAATCGAAGTACAAGCCAAAGGTACAGTTTCTGCTGACGTAAACGCCGTAATTAAAGATGGTAACTTCGAGGATTTAAATGGCTCAATCAAAGCAAAGAATCTGGATATAACCGGCCCCATACTAAAGGGCGACCAGCTAAAGACCGGTCTGTTGAATGTTGTCGTGAAACTTAAAAGCGAGCAGCAAATGATGAACATTGGAGAATTTCATTTCGATAGCGACTGGCTCGTTGCACAAGCCGGCGGAATGGTTCCCACCACGTTTAGGTCGTGGTCCGACTTTTTAACGTCCGAGTCGGATTACAGTTTAGACGCTGATTTTGAGCTTGATGTCGCTGCGATTTTCTCACAAATGCCGCACACATTTGGTATTAAAGAGGCAACAAAGGTAACTTCCGGTAAATTGAGCGGAAATATTAGGGCAAAACGCGGCGGTCTTACCGGCCAGGCAAATCTCACTGAATTGGCCGGCATCGTCGAGGACAAAAAGCTCGCTCTTTCCGAACCGATCACTGCCAAAGTTCAAATTTCGGCCGACAATAATAAAATAAATTTCGACACACTCGATGTCTCAGCCGCGTTTGCAAAAATCAATGCCAGCGGCCCCCTTGAAAAGCTCAAATATGATGGCTACGTTGACCTTGAAAAACTACTATCAGAGTTTGGCCAATTTGTTGATTTGGGTCCATACAAAATAACTGGTGAGATTTCAGAGCAGGGGATACTCTCTGTCAGCAAAGACAAGATAACCGGTGTTGGCTCTTCGCAGGTCAAAAATCTTAGCATAACTTCGACCGACGGTGTTACAGCGCAAGAGCCAATGGCAGAGGTTAACTTCGATTTTGCTATGGATAGGCAGTTTAACGTCCTGACTCTTAACTCAATGGAGGTAAAGTCAAGTCTTGGCCAGGTCAATACAGAGCAAGCCATTCTTCCAATCCGCCGTGTCGCTGCCACGGCGCGACAGGTAGGTGAAAAGCCGCAAGTACCTATGCACCTAAATATATCTGCTAAGAACATTGACCTTGGAAAAGCGAAACCATTTGCAGTTCTGTTCGCCTCTTTGCCGCAAGAAACGCAGCTTGCCGGTATCGCCGAATCAAAAATCTCTGTGAGCTCTGATAAAAACATCTACAAAATCACAACCGACTCGACAAAAATTAGAGCTTTTAAGCTCACTTACCCCGGCAAAAAGCCCTTTGAGCCGAACGAAGTAACACTGACTTTTAACGCCGAGGTAAATCCCGAACAAAAAACTGTTAATATCAAAGAACTACAGTTTGAAAGTCCACAAATCAAGATTCACAAAGGCGAATTTAACCTACTCAACGAAGCTGACAAGACTAAATTAAAAGGGCAAGCGGAGTGTGAATATGACTGGTCGGCAGTTAGCGCCGTGGCGGCACCGTATTTGCCGGAGGGTCTAACACTCCAGGGCAAAAGAAAAGACGCTGTCAATTTCGTCAGCGAATATCCGAGGGGACAGACGGACAAACTCATGGCCAATCTCACTGCCAAGGCCAAATTAGGCTTTGAACGTGCAGGTTATATGGGGCTGGATTTCGGCCCCACCGACGTGGATATTAACATCCAGAAGGGCCTGTTGAAAATTGCACCGTTTGTGACGACTGTCAACGAAGGCCAATTCACCTTTGCCGGCCAGACGGATTTCAGACAAAAGCCTGCACAATTCAAAATAGCCGAACCGATGCAGCTAATGAAGAATATTAAAATCAACGACCAGACGACCAAAAAACTTTTAAGGTATCTCAATCCGATTTTCGCAGATGCCGTCAATGTTAGCGGCATTGCTAATTTTAGCTGCGAACAGCTTACTATTCCGCTTAGCGCCGCCGCCAAAAATCAAATTGAAGTTGTTGGCACGATTTCAATGGACCAAGTGCGCTTGCAGGCCTCGGATTTGCTTGGCCAGATTCTTTCAGGAGCCGGCACCAGTGCTCGGGGTGCGGTTATTACTATCCGCCCTACGAAGTTCGTTTTACGAGATGGATTTCTCAGATATGATGACATGCAAATGGATGTCGGCGACAATCCGGTCAATTTCAAAGGCGTTATCGGCCTGGATAAGAGTCTGAATATGACGATAACTTTGCCCTATACCGCCATGGGCAGAACGGTGAGACTCGGTCAGGAAACCATCGGCCAAAGGATCACCTTGCCGCTCAAGGGCACTATCGACAAGCCGCAACTTGATTTAGGCAAACTCCTTGAGAGCCAGTTAAAGCAACAATTGGAAGACCAGCTGCGAAAAGGCCTTGAAGAGTTATTTAAATAACTCAAACTAACTGATACGGACGCTTTGTCAATCGTAAGTATTTTGCTTCCAAGAATATAAGACACTTTGTCATTCTGAGCACCCGAGGTAGTGAGTCGTGAGTAATGAGTATTCAACTCACCAATTAACCACTCACTATCTTGCTCAGCATGACAGTAAAAAATCGGGATTGCAGAAAACTGAAAGTGAAGAAGCTGGTTTGGCGTTGTCGAAGCTGGTATCGAAACTGGAGGCTGGAAACCGGATACCGGATAAAATTCACCGCCGTTAGGCGTCCTGCGGAGAATCCGGCTTTGGACCAGGACTTTGCAAAAAGATAATACGAGCTTCGAGCTTCCAAGATGAGCATCGATACGAGCATCGACAACCTTAAACGAGCTTAGTTCTGTCGCCGGCACTCTTGGCCGGCCGGCAAAGATTCTTTATTTAGCTCACCATTTTACCACAGGTTTCACCTGAATTGGCCGATATAACCTGGAATTGAAAGGGCATAGAGATGTTAACGCTCAAGGAGCTTTTATCCACACCTACCACACAGCTTGGTAAAGCCGGTCGATTTACGGTCTTTCAGATTAAGCTCTGGTCCCATTGTATCAGACTGCTGAAGAAAAACAATGCAGGTCGTCAGGCCGCTGCACTGTCGTATCACACAGTTTTCGGAATTGTGCCCTTGGCTATCGTAACGCTTTTGATATTCCAGTTGTTTCCCGCCTATAGTGATACTGGCGAAAAGGTAAAAAAATTCGTTTACGACCAGGCTAATTTTTCAGCTTTCGAGAGCCCTGCCACAAGTACCGAAGAGACCCAGGAAAATGTAACCCTTACAGAGCATCTCGATGAAATAGTCGGCAAATTCTTCACCGGCGTAAACAAAGGCTCCATCACAATATTTAGCGTGGTAATTGTCATTTGGGCGGCCTTGGCTCTGCTGTCAACAATAGAAAGAACCTTCAACAATATCTGGCACGTTACGAGGGGCAGGAATTTTCTGAACCGAATAATCAACTATTGGGCCATACTGACCCTAGGTCCGCTGCTGCTCGGCCTGGGCGTGTATGCCAGCGCTCAATATGCTACTTTGGCACAGTTACAAAAAACACTTTTGACCTACATTGCCCCAACGGTGGTCTCTTATATTGTCGCGATTGTGGCGTTTTTCTTTCTGTACTTTGTTTTGCCAAACACAAAGGTTCAGGCAAAGGCCGCGATATGGGGTGCTGCGGTAGCGGCCTTGGTTTGGATAACAGCAAAAAGTGTCTTCGGATACAGTATAACGGAATTAAAGCTGTACAGCACGGTTTATGGCGTAATGGCTCTGGTTCCAATGACCGTGCTCTGGATTTATATTACCTGGCTCACAGTGCTGTTCGGCCTGCAGTTGACATTTACCACTCAGCATCTCAGGAGTCTTGACGCCGCAGAGATTGCCGCTTCCAAACAAACCGAGGAGTATTTCATAGCCAACGACCTTACCGCCATCAACATCCTCAGAGAGATTGCCGTTGCTTTCATGAAGAACCAGGCTCCGGTCCCGCCCGAGGTTATATGCAGCAAATTAGATATTCCACCTGAGTTCGGGGACAAAATTCTCGGTCATCTTGTCAACAGCAAACTGATAGCCAAGACTTCCGAGCCTACGGTGGGTTTCCTGCCCGTAAAAGACCCGGCAAATATCAGGCTGTCGGACATCGCCGAAGCCGTAGCTGCGGCGGGCTTTGCCCAGTCAACAACCGGCCAGCCACAGACCCTTGCACAGATAAATCAATCCCAGCGAAGCGCCCTGGCTCAATACAGCCTAAAACAAATTCTCGACGTCGAAAAAAATAGTTAAAATCGCTTAAACAAAATCTTTGCGGCATTGTAGATAAAAAACAGGCCGAAGACAAACAGTGCCGCCGAGCAAATCATCAGCACTATTCGCATTCCACGTGGTCCAAGCAGTACCGAGCCTTTGAAATTCGCCCACGACAACGCACTAAGCCAGATAAGGTCGCACAGCCAATGAACGATTGCGAATACCACAAAGGCCCATATCCCAATTCCGGTAGCAGTAGTCGCAAGAGTTAATCCGACCGTGGCCCACCAAAGCAGAAAATAAGGATTGCCCGCCGAGAGTATTATCCCTGCCAGCACCGGTGCACTTTTGGCAGCTTTAATTTCTTGTTTTTCTGCCGAGCGCAAACTCTTCAGCATTTGGATTGCCATTATCAGCAGAAATATTCCGCCGGCCAGACCGATTACAATTTGTGCGGTGGGCAGTTTCAATATTCTGCCCACGCCTAACACAATCAAAATCATCAGCGGAAATTCGACAACGCCGTGCCCGACGGCGATAAGCGGCCCGGCGTATCGCGAACGTGTCCCCATCCCTATCGCCGCAGCCGTCACCGGCCCCGGCGCCATCACGCCCGAAAGCGATATTACAACCACCTCAATTAAGAAAAACAGTAAATTCACCAAATTATTCACCGATGATTTTTACTAAGACTCTCTTTTTTCTTTTGCCGTCGAATTCGCCGTAGAATATCTGCTCCCAGGGCCCGAAATCAAGTCTGCCGCCGGTAACCGCTACTACCACCTCTCTGCCCATAACGCTGCGTTTCAGATGAGCGTCGGCGTTGTCCTCGAAGCCGTTATGACGATACTGCGAGTAAGGCTTTTCCGGCGCCAATCCTTCCAGCCAGACCTCAAAGTCGTGATGAAGACCGGCCTCATCGTCATTGATAAAGACACTGGCCGTAATGTGCATGGCATTGCACAGCACAAATCCTTCTTTGATACCGCTTTCTTCCAGGCACTCCTGAACCTGCGGCGTAATGTTAATGTATCCTCTTCTGCTTGACGTATTGAACCAAAGCTCTTTTCTATAACTTTTCATAGTGTTTTTTCCTAATCCAACATTCGCAAGTGCTCTTACGCACTTACGCTCTTATTTTGCTTCAACAGTTTTCGATAGACCGCCTCGATGGTATCGACCATTGTTTCCGGCGCGAATTCTTCTTTTACCGATTCTCTGCCGTTTTCACCGAGTTTCTTTCTTAAGTCCTCGTCTTTTATCAATTCTGCACAGGCCTTTGTTAATTGCTCGACATTCTTCGGCTCAATCAGCCGGCCGGTGTTTTCGTTCACAACTTCTCTTGCGCCGTCCACATCAAAGGAGACAGCCGGCCTGCCGCAGAGCATTGCCTGGGGCAGGGTACGGGCAAGCCCTTCCCGCAGCGAGCAGTGGACGAGGATGTCCGATGATTGTATGGCAAGCGGGATTTGACTCGGCGGCAAAAGACCTGTGAATTTGATTCTCTCAGCCAATCCTAATTGGTGAACTTGTTGTTTAAAATGGTCGGTAAGATTCCCGTCCCCGACGAACAACCAGACGCACTTTTCAAATCGCTTCGAAAGATGCTTAGCTGATTCAATAATATATTCGTGTCCCTTGAGCATAAACAATCGTGCAATGGTTACGAGTACAATCGAATCCTCGTCGATTTCATACTTTCGGCGAAAATCTCTTTTGTGCTCTTCTGAGATTGGCTCTAAGAAACCATCTTCTTCGATAGCTGAATAAGCAGTAATAAACTGTTCGGGCCTTCCGATACCAACGGCGGTTGCCTGTGCGGTCATTGCGTCTGCTACGCTAATAAAAAAATCCGTCCGCTTAGCAGCCGACTTCTCAATAGTTATATACAATTTATTCAGCCATTGACTTTGATATGGATGGAATGCCAGCCCATGTATTGTGTGCACTATCTTCGTAGCTCGTGACTCGTGACTCGTGGCTCGCCTGAGACTGTAAGCTGCAAATCTGCCTAATATCCCTGCCTTGGC
Source organism: Planctomycetota bacterium (assembly GCA_043824065.1). GTDB lineage: Bacteria > Planctomycetota > Phycisphaerae > Sedimentisphaerales > Anaerobacaceae > NIOZ-UU13. The sequence goes on from JBDRTM010000128.1 coordinate 7,837, forward strand.
CGAATGAGTGTGCACAATATCCGGCTGTAATTGCCGTAGTAGTTTCTTTATTTGGAAGTAGCTGACAATATCATTAAAAGGATTTATTGCCCGGCGGAGTCTGTCGAGAACAATAACTTTATAATCTTGTCCTTTTGTTTGATTAAAAAGCTCACCTTCGGGCCCTATGGCCGGGCCGGTGATGAGAGTAACATCGTGCCCTCGCTGAGCTAAAAGTTTACAGGTTATAAGAGTATTTTCCTGCGCCCCACCTAAAATCAATCTTGTTATTATATGAGTAATTTTCATTTTTATAGAATACAGAATACAGGAGACAGGAGACAGTAGTCTATTTATTTGTTTTACGGACTATTGGACTTTATAGCTTTAGAATACGCCGCCAATAACCTACCAACCTCATCAATCTGACACAAAAGCTCTTTGGTGTCTGCATATTCCAGGTCCTTTACGAGAAACAGGTAATAGCGACATTCTTCCAGCGAACCTTGTGCAATATTCATAAATCTAACCTTGTCTGCACTGCCTCTCTTCTTGAAACCTTCAGCTATATTAGCTGGTATTGAAATCGCTGCCCGCCTGAATTGGGAGGTCAGGCCGTATATTTCACTCTTCGGGAAATTTGCGCTTAAGCGATAAATATCCAGGACAAATTGATGGGCTTTTTGCCAGACTATCAAATCCGTAAATCTTTTTGCTGCTTCTTTAGCCATATATTTTTTTATTCTTACTCCAGTTAGCAGTAAATCATATAAACCCGAATATCAGTATACAAAATTCGGGACTACTACCAAGTAAATCCCTGATTCTTAAGAGCGTTAAAGGCATCACTCACTTTTGAAAACACTTTTTTCTTAAGGCTATTGTCTGCTTGAAAGATAAATTCTTGCAAATTACTCTCTGTCAGTACTATATCAGCGTAAGGAACAACAGGAAGAAATCCATAATCATCAACATCATTGTCTTTGGGAGGGTTTCCTCGACCCATTCTCGAACCGAGACTACAGGGATATCGATCGGAATCTTTCCATCCTGTTTAAACCGTTCCAGCTTGTCTTCTTCAAGGTAATCCGGCACTTTAGTTGCTAATATGCCAGGTACCGAAGAAATGGATTTATTGTCAGAAAGCTTTTGAAGAATAGGAAAATCAGGTATTCGAATATCCTGGCCTTGCTGGTGGCATTGGTCTAAAATTTCGCGTGTATAAACAATATAATCTGCTTCAAGCTCATATTTGACTTTTGCCGAATCCACGACTGCAGCTATTTCTCTTGCAGAGTCAATAGTTGCTCTTCCCTCCACCCATTCCAGTGCGGCATAAGGATTAAAGATAAGGCAACCACATGACTTGATAAATTTGTCGATATTACGATAGTCTTCTTCACAACTCGCAGGTTGAGGTTTATTTCCTTTGCGCACCTTTGCAATATTGATTAAGTGATTTGTATCAAGGTAGATTCTCGGTGGTCTTTGAATAATTTTCTCGTTATCCATCAAGCTACAGTTTTCCGAAATCTCCTGTCTCCTGTCTCCTGTCTCCTGTATTCTAATATTTAATCCACATCAGGCACAATCCTTGAGCCGGGGCGAGTGGCCCTGCTGCGGTCCGGTCTTTTGCTTCGAGAATCTCGTTAATCTTTTCCGGCTTCCATCTTCCCCTGCCTACCTCAACCAGAGTGCCGACGATATTTCTGACCATATTATACAAAAAGCCGTCGCCTTCGACATCAACGTATATCCATTTATCTTCGGCTGTAACATTGCAGCGAAAAATGGTCCGGACGGAGTTTTTACGCCTATCAGCGGCTGATGCGAATGATTTAAAGTCTTTCGTTCCGACGAGCAGTTGTGCCGCCTGGTTCATCGCTTCCACATCAAGCTTTTTCGGTATATGCCAGCATTGATTCAGGCGAAGAACCGGTCGGTGCCGGCCGGTATAAATCGCATAGTGATAGAGCTTACTTTTCACATCGCTCATCAGGTCAAATCCCCAGGGCACTTCTTCAGCAGAGGTAACTACGATGTCACGCGGAAGTTTGCCATTAATTACTTTGGGGAAGTTCTCCGTGGGGATGGGAGAATCAATCTCGAATAGTGCAACCTGTCCCAGAGCGCTTACGCCGGCATCAGTCCTGCTCGCACCGTGGACGTAAGTTCGGACACCGACAAGATTCGAGACGGCCTCGACAAGCTCGCCCTGGATGGTTCTTTTACCCGGTTGTGTCTGCCAGCCGTGATATCGGCTGCCGTCGTATTGCACGGTGAGTTTTATATTGCGAACGGCCATTATTACAGATTAGACCAACTTTTCCGCAATCTGCACAGCGTTTAGAGCTGCGCCTTTCCGCAACTGGTCGCCGGCGACCCAAATATTGATACCGCGGTTCTCAGGTATGGACTCATCCTGCCGGATTCGGCCTACAAATATATCATCCTTACCCGAAGCATCAATCGGCATCGGGAACCGGTTATTTTCGCGGTCGTCCAGTACCGAGACGCCCGGCGCGGTGCTCAAAAGGTCCCTGACCTGGTCCGGCGTAATCGCCTCGCTGAACTCAAGATTGATACTCTCACAATGCGCCCGGAATACCGGGATACGAATACAGGTACAGGTAATCGCAATCTCAGCGCAGTCAAAAATCTTCCTGGTCTCGTTGACCATTTTAATCTCTTCCAGATTGTATCCGTTCGGCCCGAGCGCCGAGTTATGGCTGAAGCAGTTAAAAGCTATTTGGTATGGAAACGCCTTGCAGGTCGGCTCTTTCCCGTCCAGAATCTCACGCGTTTGTTCTTCCAGCTCGACCATCGCCGAGTGTCCCGCTCCGCTGGCCGCCTGGTACGTGCTCACGACCATTCGTTTGACAGGATTGGCCTTATGCAGCGGCCAGACCGGCACGATACCAATAATTGTCGAGCAGTTCGGATTGGCGATTATGCCCTTATTCTCCTCGATTGCCTGCGGATTTATTTCAGGTATAACCAGCGGGACATCAGGGTCCATTCTGAACGCCGAGGAGTTATCAACCACGACCGTACCGGCCTCGACCGCAGCGGGCGCAAACTCTTTACTTCGCGATGCGCCGGCACTGAACAACGCTATATCAATGCGAGAAAAACTATTCTTCGTCAGCTCTTCAACGATGTATTCTTTGCTTTTGAATTTGATTTTCTTGCCGGCCGACCGGCTGCTCGCCAACATTTTTAATCTGTCAAACGGAAAATCCCGCTCTTCTAAGATTTGCAGAAATTCCTGCCCGACCGCACCGGTTACTCCAGCAATCGCCAGATTACAACCCATACTTTTAGCCCCTCAAAATCTTCTCTCGCATACAAACTTAAAGGCAGCCAAACAAGACTGCCCATTAAAACATACTAATGCCAAAACTGAACTCGAATTATAGCTTCTATATCGGCAGAATGCAATAGTCTTCCATTTAATATAATATTTATTTTGCTGCTGCTCATGTTTCGCTCGGCCTTTTCCGCCAGAGCTCTGCCATAACAGATGCTGTAATAATGCAGATAAATACAAAAATTGCCGCCGGTATCGCCGCTTTTTCGCCGAGATGTTTCAACGCCAGCACCGTCCCTAAGCCGGCGTTCTGCATCCCAATCTCAATCGCTAAAGTCCGTCTCCGCCGCACCTCCATCCGAAAAGCCGACCCCACACCATATCCGCCCAACATCCCATAAATATTCAGTATCACCGCCGTGGCCAGAACCAGCCCGGTCACCTGTGCCAGGCGGTCCTTATTAAGCGCTATCACTAATGAGCAGATAAATATGATAAACGTTACCGATATCGCCGGGAAAATCGGCAAAACTTTTTCTATTTTCTCTTTAAAGTAATGCCTTACCCCAAATCCCACGAACAACGGCACTATCACCCACACCGCAAAATACTTCGTATAAAAATCTAATACCTTCTTCAACATATCGAAAAGTATAAACTCCCACTCATTCAGCGACAATTCTAAATATTTAACTCCGGCCTTTGGATGTGCCTGTAAGTTTATAAATCTCTTGATTTTTCCCTTTTGGGTGTTATCTTTTTTATATGGTGTATTTTCTGTGGAGAATAAATGGCCCATAACTCTAAAATTGAATGGACTGAATCCACTTGGAACCCGGTTACCGGCTGTACGAAAATCAGCGCAGGCTGCAAGAACTGCTATGCGGAACGTATGGCTTTGCGATTAAAAGCTGCGGGCAGTCCCAACTATGCCAATGGTTTTAGCGTGACGCTTCATCACCATGCCCTCGAAATACCTTTACGCTGGAAGCAGCCCCGTACAATTTTTGTCAATTCTATGAGCGACCTTTTTCACAAAAATATTTCCTTTGATTTCATCTTGAAAGTCTTTGACGTTATGCGCCGGGCATCTCATCACCGATTTCAGATATTAACGAAACGTTCTGGCCGTTTGCTGGAACTAAGCTCCAAACTCACCTGGCCGAAAAACGTGTGGATGGGAGTTACTGTCGAGAATGTCGATTGCAGCTTTCGCATAAACAACCTTCGGCAAACTGACGCTATGATAAAATTTATTTCTTTTGAGCCGCTCTTAGGCCCGATTCCCAATATTGACCTCGAAGGTATCGATTGGGTCATTGTCGGCGGTGAATCCGGCCCAAACGCAAGACCAATGAAACCCCAATGGCCTATTGATATCCGCGATCAATGTCTTGATGCTGATGTTTCCTTCTTCTTCAAACAAT
>JBDRTM010000129.1:0-2912 GCA_043824065.1 Planctomycetota bacterium
GATGAATGTTACAACCCTGAACACCCTGTCAGCCGAGCAGATTGTCTGAAATATCGCGGCACGTGCCTGGATTTCATTCGTTCTAAAGGAGGCATTGTCAGTTCTGAAGAGCCGGCTGACTGGGCCATTCCGCATATCGACCTCGTTCATCACGGCCCATACGCTCTGGTGCCGAACCCCGGACGCGGCCCGGCAATGGGAATCCCAGTTCCGCTTTTCAACCTCGTCTATCACGATGCGCTTCTGCTGCCCTGGTCGCTGGGAAAAGGCGCGTGGGGAATTCCTGAAAATGACCTCGGATATTTACACGGCTTAGCCAATGCCGGCCTTGCTTATCTGTCGCTGAATCCAGGAGAAAAGGAACTGGTCCGCGTGCGTACGATGTCTGCCTTGCATGAACGAGTCGGGCTTCTGGAAATGACAAATCATGAGCTCCTGGATAAGTCCTTCAGAAAACAGCGGACCACTTTTGCCGATGGAACCAAAGTTACAATCGATCTGGACAGTGATACGTTCGAAATTTCACCGAAATTGCCCGCGCTGACTGACTAAAGTACTCATAAGCAATCGGAGCGAGTGGAAAAATGCCCCAGCAGAATCAATCTAATTAGTATCTGTTGCGGAAAGCAAAAACCGACGATGTCACCCCTGCGAAAGCAGGGGTCCAGAGCGAAAAACTGGATTCCCGCTTCCGCGGGAATGACAAATACTGTTTCCGCAATAGATAATAATTAGTTGAGGTTCCACCCTCCACTATCACACGTTAGCAGATACGACGAATGGCTTGCGGTATTCTCGTGAAATCAGCCTGTTCGCTTCTTTGCTCATTGGGCCGATGAATCTCTCTTTATCGGGGTCCATAATCAGCATCGAACCCAGGGCGAGCAATTCTTGGTTGATATCAAATCGGTTGGCTAAGAGATGGTCAATCAGGCGATCATACGACTCGGAGAGTTCCGTCTCGCTTCGAATGACCCGGCGGATTTCGTTATTGGTTTTGTGCTTTCCCACCTGATATGAGATGTTCGCCATGTGGACCAGCCCACAGGAGAGATGCCCCTCGAGAGCATCCGTCAGGAGCTCGTTGGTTTTGCGGCTGCGAACGACGCTGATAAAGTTCTCTTTGCAATCGGGTCGTTTGCGGGTGAATTCCTTGATTGGCCTTCCTTGATTGTCGAAAGCTGCGCCGTCTTTTACGTAACCACCTTCGCATTGCACTACAAATCCTGTCTGTACTTCTCGGAAGTCGTCCATACTCTGCCGTCTGTTCTTGCTCCAATCCGATTGTCGGAACGATTTATTCCGGGGCAGGCCGCGGACTTCGAAAATGATAGGGGCCGGTTCGTAATCCAACAGGGTTATCATGGTATTGGGGGTCTGGCCATCGTCATCATAACCCAGACGTGCCCCAATGCTGAGCACCCGCTTCGGCAGCGCATTCTGCCTTAAGGCCCAGCGGCACCCATCCATCGCATGAATGCCCATATTCCCAAGATCACCGTCACCGGTGTCCCAGTCCCAATGCCAGTCGTAGTGCAGGTGCTTGCGCATTAGCGGTTTTTTAGGGGCCGGGCCGCACCAGAGATCGTAATCGCACGACCTGGGTATGGATTGGGGCCCATTAACCTTGCCGATGCTCATCCTCGGCTTGTAGTTAATCCCGTACACACACTTGATTTTCCCAAGGTTACCGGCCCAGATGTACTCGAGTGATTCCTCAATCGCGCCGCTGTTTCGAGGTCCATGAACGGCCTGTACCACGCGATTGTACTTGCGCATGGCCTCGACCATCTTGCGACCTTCAAAGATGTTGTGCGAGGAGGGCTTTTGCACGAACACATCTTTTCCCGCCTGACAGGCCATGATAGTCATCAGTGAATGCCAATGGTTCGGCGTCGTGATCGAGACAGCATCGATTTCCTTGTCATCCAACAGGTCGCGGAAATCCTTGTAGGCCTTGACCTTCTCGCCTCGCTTACTGAACTGGTTCACTTCATAGCTGAGGTGGTTTTCATCACAATCACATAGAGCCACAACACGGACGCCCGGGACCTTTCGGAAGTCCCGGATATCTCCTCGTCCCTTGCCGCCGATCTTGACGAACGAGCCGATTCCGATCACGCCAATGCGAATATCATCATTAGCGCCCAGGACCCGTGAACTACGCCCCTCGGAGGGGCGGGGTGAACCCAACAAGGATAAAGCCGAGCCTGTCGCGGCTTGGCTTCGCCAAGCGAGCCAAGACGGGCCGATTGCGACCGATGCCTTCAAGAATTCCCTGCGTTTCATCGATTGTCTCCTGTAATATACTGCCCTGTCCAAATATTCATACGTGCCTGTCGCGCCCTGGCTTTGCCACCCGCTGCGACTCGATGCGTTAAGTCGCATCGCGGCGAGAGCGAGCCACGGCGTGCCGCCTGATGTTACAATACTATAGCACTATTGCTCGAAATCTCAAACCCTTTGTTTAACCGCCCCGATATGCCTATGAAGAGCGAAAAGTCAAAACACTTTTTTCTGTCAACCCAGCTTTTTGTTGTTTTCTATGTTTTTCCAACAATAGAGTCCCTATCGGGCTGTTTCGGTTATAACTTGTAAACATCCGGCCGGCGATCAACGATGTGCCCGCTCTTATCCGCCAATGCTCTGGAAAGGTCGATTTCAGTAACGGTGTATGTTTTAACATGATTATTCGCTTTCCTTTTAATCCATACTCTCGGCTTTGAATAATAACAGGAAAATCATCTGGCTAAGGAGATTTTTGAAGTTAAAATTGATGTCGAAGATTGGTTTTTACTGTCTTGCTATCTATATAGTGCGCAGTATATTTGTACTTTAGTGTATAAAATGGCCTTGTTTTTGTTATTGTTACTATCAAGAAGAATTATGCAAAATTGAGGTTAGGCATATAT
>JBDRTM010000130.1:0-2934 GCA_043824065.1 Planctomycetota bacterium
CGCATGCAGGGTGTTGTGGGGGCTGGGGGATTAAAACCCCCGGCTACCCGATTGGGCGTCAGACTCTCCTATATTCGGTTCTTTTCTACCAGTCTTCTATAGTGTTCTCCGAGTGCTGTGAGTCTGCAAGATTTGCTCCCCATGGCAGCGTTCCACATGTGAGGAGCATTGACTGGGACAAGAAGGTTCAGACGATTGTATCGTTGCAAGACTGAAAAAATGCGCGTTTTTTCAGGGTCGGGCAATGGCATTCCCGCATCCCGACCTTTCATCTCAGGCTCATAAGTAGGATCAAGCGCATACTCAGACCCAGGAGCAGGAAAAAACTCTATTAATCGTCGTAAATCAGAAATTTCTATCGGAGGTGATGATTCCCGTAATGAAACGAATTGTTTGACATTAGTCTTGAATACAGGTCGTTGCTCCCAAGATCCCAGCGATTGATCTATGTGAGCATATACGCTACCTGGTGTAATATCACCGGTCAGGTTGGCCGCACTCCCAGATAGGGCGTCAACGAAGAGAGATGTAAAAACCCCACGCCCATTCTCTTCTGTTGCGTATTGATCTTTTGTGGATGCAGTTAGTACAGTAAGGCCTTCTGATAATGCGGCCAATTGGTCACCAGTTGGAGGCGTACCTGCGATACCTGAGTGACAGCTGTCTAATACGATTACCTTGTTTTTTGCTGGCGAAGCGTTTGCAAAAGTCAAAATTTCGGAAAGAGACACCCCCTCATCGCCACGTTTAGAATCTGTTGCAAGGAGATAGCCTCCCGATGCTTCGATATGGCCGTGCCCAGCAAAGTAAAATAGAGCAATTTTTGCATCGGTTTTAAAAAGTTCCTCAACCTGATCTTTCAGCTCACTACGATCTACTCGATCACTCGGACCAGTACCGGTGAGTAATCGACAATCGAAGTTCACAGCACCACCATCGTTACGTTCCAAAATCGCTTTGACGGCATGCGCATCATCTACACAACCAAATAGGTTGCTACCATGCTCGTAGTAATTAATACCTACGATAAGTGCTATTCGCATATTAGATACCTCTGATATTTAAAGGCTATCGATAAATTTCTCTATTGCTGGCCATGTCCAAACCACAGTATTCACCCCGACAAGATTTGTTCGGTCATCTTTGTATGCCCAAATCCCGAGAACCTTCTTCTTTTCCTCTTTAGCGCATGAAATTTCCCATTTTTGACCGCTCGATGTAAGAGAATTTTTACTTACAAGCGCAATGACGCCATCTGACCGGCGAATACGAGTGCGAACACGTTCTTTCCACTTTGAATCGTATGCCTCTTTTACTGACATATCAATGTACTCGAATGGCGAGTCTGTGTTTAAAGATTGACCTTTAAGAAAATCTCGTTGCCTTTCGTCTTCGATAGCAAATGCCACGAAAATAACCTTTTTGTCTGCCATTTTTTATTCTCCTTTTTGTTAATTGTTAAACATATAAATATCTGATTCAATTTGCTGCCCAACGTTGCAAAATCTGCGGTTCACCCGTCAGCATTTTGATTGTTGGAATTAGATATCGTGTCCCCGAAATTTCAGGAGACAGTGGCATTTTGCCAGAATCATGGCAACACAATCCGGCATGACCAATAAATTGCTATCAGAACAAGGGTTAATATCTGTCAAAGATCAGTGGGTGAAAATTCATTACCCGGCCTCGGCCCGGTAATCTTGGTGAAACGCCCAGTGTGGACCCGCATGCAGGGTGTTGTGGGGGCTTGGGGATTAAAACCCCCGGCTACCCGATTGGGCTTTTTTTGATTTATGGTATGCCGACAAGAATTAACCAGTCACCAATATTTTTTCTTATTTTGTTAAATGTTGAGACCTGATGTTTTTTACTTCGTTGGAATTTTTTTGATTTTGGGTGAAGCTTTCAAAAATGATATTTTCATTCGCCTTTCACAATGACACGAGTTGTGACGATCTCGCCAGTTGGCAATACGTCTATTGGGTCAGGGGCACCACTGACGCGAAGGCAAGCGACTTCTTTAAAGCGCATAGCAACAAGGATTGAGGCTAAAACATGTGGCTTGGGTCCCATAGGAACAAGTGTTATCTCTCCGTCAGGTCTATGAGGCGCTATAGTCTCCGCGATATATCGGTAGCACGATTCTATGCTCGCCAACGGCATTTCAAGAACAGCTTTGGACTTATAATTATTGATAAGGTCTTTGTTAATATCCCGCGTTTTTTTTACATATTCTTCCGAAGATCCAGGAGATGCGAGAAATGCGTAAACCGTGTCCGCCTCAAGTTGATCAAGGACATAAAGAGCAGCTTCGCCATGAAAACCTAGCCCAAAGACCGCAACTGACTCTCGCAACCGATAGGCCCTTCCTTCGCAGCCCGGGATAGAAACCATTTCCTGGATGATCATGGGATTTTTATACTCACGATATCTGCCCATTGAATAAATAAAATCGATGATAACTTCCGCGCCTGATACTGCAAAACGTGACCAGTTCAGAATGGCTGCATACCAGATGCGCGACATGGATGAGTAATCAACGAGTATATGAAGCGGTCTATTAAACACCCGGGCATGCTCTTGGAGCTTTTCATAGATAGGCTTTTCGTCTCCTGCGCTCAAAGGAATGGGCTCACAATTCCAACTCTCCCAATAGAAATTATCGTTTTCAAGTCGTTTTCCGGCATATGGTTCCTCCAGAAAACCGAAAACAAGTGGGTTTGCAATTAAACCAGGGTCTATAAAGCCGGGCAAATAAATGCTTCTTGATTCATATCCGCTGGCAAACAATGCGATATCGTACCTCTTTTCGCAGACTGAATCAAAATCAATGTCTACCACCTGAAAGGGTATCATAATCTGCCTCCTTCATCGAATAGAGAGAGTTGACTATGCCCACTTTTAACAAATGTCTTCTGCTCTTTTTTTGACATC
>JBDRTM010000131.1:0-5632 GCA_043824065.1 Planctomycetota bacterium
TCTACACCGACAAAGGAATTGGAACGGAAATAATTAAAAGTGCCTAAAGTGACCCCTGCTTGTGGCTGGCAGGGGTAAAGTTGCCCAGTTGCAGAAGCTTGTTTGTCGGTGTCGAAGCTGGTATCGAAACTGGAAGCTCGACATTGGATGCTCGAGGAAAAGCGAGTTTCAAGCTTCTATGACAAGCATCGATACGGGCATCGACAACCTTAAACGAAAACTGCACTTTAGGCACTCCGAACTTACCTATGGCACGAGTTAGCTCACTTAAACCAAGAGCAAAAGTCAGTGTATGGAGGTTATTGAATGTCGGAACTGAAAGATGTCTTTAATAAGCGTTTTCGTGTGATTTTGTTTGTTGTTGTTGTTTTTGTGGCGGTTGTTTTTTTAATTGCCCAAAATATCAATACTTTCGGCAATATACTGCTGACTATGATCGGATTTGGTTCGGTTGTTCTGGTTCACGAATTCGGTCATTTCATTGTTGCCAAATTGTCGGACATAAAGGTTGAAGCATTTTCAATCTTTATGCCTCCGACTTTGTTTGGTGTTCAGAGGACCGAAAATGGTTTTAAGTTTCGGATACTGCCGAAGCTATTTAGCAAAAAAGGTGATGAGTCCGGCGATGATTCCTTGAGTTTTACTATTGGGGGCAAGTGCAAGGCCAGCGAGACGGAATATCGGCTGGGCCTTATTCCGTTTGGGGGTTTTGTTAAGATGTTGGGCCAGGAGGACACCGGGCCGGTCAAGACCAGCGATGACCCCCGTTCGTTTGCCAATAAGCCGGCCGGTACTCGTGCGGCTGTTTTAGCAGCGGGGGTTGTTTTTAACGTTATTAGCGCCGTTATTATCTTTATGATAGTCTTTCTTGTCGGCATAAATCTGACACCTGCTGTGGTCGGCGGGGTGATTCCGGATTCACCGGCGGCGCGTGCAGGCCTGGAGGCCGGCGACGAAATAATAGAGGTTGCAGGCAAAAAAGACGATCTCGATTTTAGCAATATCGGGATAGCGGCTGCTTTGTCCGGCAGAGATGAAAAGGTTCCGCTGAGAGTAAGACACAAGGATGGTTCTGAAGAAGATTTGGCACTTGTGGCCGAGCAGCTGCCGGGCGAGCCGCTGAAAGCTTTTGGTATCTTTCTGCCAATGAGTCTGACCATCGGAAGGCTTTCCGAAGAGGACGCTAACGACCTTTATTCGAAAACCGGCTTGCTTTCCGGCGACCGAATCAAGTCTGTCGATGGCAGGGAAGTGCAGAGCCCTTGGGAGCTGGAGGAAGTAATTCAGAATTCTCTTGTCCCGGCAGTAACATTAATGGCCGAGCGAATCGGGGACCTTGGCGAAGTTGAATCAGTGAAATCGCAAATCAAACTGGATTGGCGTATTACCAATAAAGAGGATATTGAGTCCGAGTCCGAACTGAGCCATATTTACTCTATGGTTCCGCGCATGCGTATAATCAATGTCTCAGAAGAGCATGCGTCAAAGGCCGATGACGAGGTTTCATTGCGGCCTGATGATGTTATTCTTGCGATCGGTGATGTTGAGAATCCTACTTACATGCAGATGCGCGAGGTTGTTGAGAAGCACGAAGACAAGGAACTGCCGGTCAAGGTCTTGCGTACCAATGCCAACGGTGCCGAAGAAGCTCTTACCGTTACAGTTAAGCCCAGGAAATCAGCCGATAGTGACAGGGTTATGATTGGCCTTGGCCTGGTAATTGATGCCGAGCATCCGGTTGTTGCCAAAACTATTGATGCTGAAGGAGGGCCGTCAAGGCTGGCAATTCCAAGCGGCGCTGCGATAACTGTAGTTGACGGGATGCCGGTATCGAGCTTTTACGATGTAATCAGGGAAATTAGAAAATACAGCGGCCAACGAATCTCGATTGAATATCGGCTCAATGAGGAAATAGCAGGTAACGTTGTATTAAATGTGGAGACAAACGAAGAATCCGTCACTGTTAAATCAGCTTTTACTGAAATTGATTTTATTCCATTTGAGAAGCTGGAAAGGCTTTACAAGGCCAGCGGCCCCATCGATGCGGTCGTGATGGGTTATAGAAAGACCGTAATGTTTGTTGCCCAGACCTACGTGACATTAAGGCGTCTGATTGGGGGGCTTGTCAGTCCCAAGAATCTTATGGGCCCGGTGGGTATTATCACATTCAGCTATCGCATTGTTGCCGAGCAGCCGTTGGTTTACTACGTCTATTTTCTCGGTCTTATAAGCGCAGTAATTGCGGTGTTTAACTTTTTACCTTTGCCGCCCCTTGACGGAGGATTGGTTGTGATTTTGTTGGTTGAGAAAATCAAGGGTTCGGCGTTGAGCGAGCGGGTGCAGGGGGTCATAGCTTATACCGGCTGGGCGCTTATAGGAACACTTTTTTTGTACGTAACGTTTAACGATATTGTCAGGAGTTTTTTTAGTTAGTTCCTGTTGCGGAAACAGTATTTGTCATTCCCGCGAAAGCAGGAATCCAGCTTTTTCGCTCTGGACCCCTGCTTTCGCAGGGGTGACATCGTCTATTTTCGTTTTCCGCAACAGATACTAAATAGCTGCAGGTTATGGATGGACGTTCCTGCTGATTGAAGAAGGGATTCGAAGGTATTGGAAATGCTGCCGGAAAAACTATCTTCATCTGACTCGGCGTGGCCGAGCCGCGACGCGCAGGCGTATCACGAAGATATATTCAGTGCTCTGAAAGAACAGGACAGCCGGGTTTATGAGCTAATAACAGAAGAGTACGAAAGGCTGCAAAGTAACTTGCAACTTGTCGCTGCGGCGAACCAATGCTCGAAAGCCGTTTTAGCGGCTCTTGGCTCGGTCGTTCAGAATAAGACGAGCGAGGGTTTCCCCGGGGCCAGGTGTCATGGGGGCTGTGAGATTGTTGACGATGTGGAAAGACTGGCCGAGGCCAGGGCCAAAGAGGCCTTCGGCGCCCAATACGCAAATGTCCAGCCTCATTCCGGCAGCCAGGCCAACCAGATTGTTCTTGCCGCGATATTGGACAAAGGTGATACAATATTAAGCCTTGGAGTGGACCAGGGGGGACATCCATCACATGGAGGGTCGGGGTCGCTTACCGAGAAATTCTTCGAGATAGAAAGCTATTTTGTGGATAAAACAAGTTTTCTTCTGGACTATAATGCTATCAGAGAGCAAGCAGTCAAAGTCAGACCCAAGCTGATTATGTGTGGTGCCAGTGCTTACGTTAGAACGATAGATTTTAAGAGATTCAGAGAGATTGCGGACAGCGTGGGGGCGTATCTTTTGGCGGACATCTCACATATAGCGGGACTGATGATAGCCGGTGCTCATCCATCTTGTGTAAATTATGCACATTTTACAACGACAAGCACTTACAAGGCGGGCGGCCCGAGGGGCGGCCTGATATTGATGGGCAAGGACTACGATTTGCAAACAAAGGTCTGGGGCAGGGACATGCCGTTATGGAAATATGTTCAGGAAGCGACGTTTCCGGGCGTACAGGGGACGCCTTATTTTAATAATATGGCAGCAAAAGCGGTTTTCTTTAAGGAAGCACTTTCCGATGAATACAAAGTTAGACAATTCAAAATCATAGAAAATGCAAAAAGACTGGCAAGTAATTTGTCGGGTTTGGGATATGACGTGCTGACGAGGGGGACAGACAGCCATATGGTTCTGATAAATATGGAGGATTTCAGAGAGGCTTTGACGGGCGCTATGGCACAAAGATGCCTCGAAGATTGCAATATAGTTGTCGATATGATAAGGCTGCCTTACGATAAGAAGCCGGCTTCAATTACCAGCGGTATCAGGTTGGGGACGCCTATTGTAACAAAAAATGGGATGGGGAGTAAAGAGATGGACAGGGCATCTGAGCTGATTGATGCAGTATTGAGGCGGGTAAAGATAATAAGCGATAGGGAATACGAGATAGATGAATCGCTCAGTCACGAGGTAAGGGACAAAGTGAAGCAACTGTGCGGCAGGTTTCCTGTGCGTTAGCTAAAGTGCCTAAAGTGAGCTAAAGTGCCTAAAGTGAGCTAAAGTGAACTAAAGTTCTCAAACTGACCGTTTTGGATTGAATATTAACTATAACTATTCCTTCGCTTTGCTCAAGGACAGGTTTATTGACAATAACATGAAGCAATTTGTCATTCTGAACGAAGTGAAGAATCTCTTCTTACATAAGTGTACATTTTCCTCATTCACAGGCCAGATGCTTCGCTTCGCTCAGCATGACAGAAAAAAAATCGGTCAGTTTGAGTAAAGTTAAAAAAATAACTTTAAACACTCCAAAATTTAGGCACTTTAGGACTTCGATTTTTTTGTAGTTATAGTCCAGGACAGTTGGTATATTGCGCCGATAGCAGCCATAAGAATTACAGTGGAGAACAATATCATCGACATCAGCAGGGCCTGTGATTTTTCCACGCCGTAGATACTTAGGAGTTCCACTAAGGTGAACTCTCTGACGCCGAGATTAGCCACCGATATCGGAATTCTTCCCAGGACATATATAACTGTACAGAGCCAGACAAATACTCCCACAGGCGCGGTTATGTTCGCCGCTTTAGCAGAGAGGAAGTATATCAACACACCTCCGATTAGGTTGGCTATTATGGTGATAGATGCAATAGTCAAGTGGAACCTGCCGCCGGCACTTTGAAAGATTGCAAGCTGCTCGAGTATCTCTTGGGCTTTTTGGCGTATTTTTGCCGGGAAAGGCTTTAGCAGAAGCGTGAAAGCCTTGATAATTTTTCCGCCTGTTCTGCTGTTCAACAGCAGCAGTGAAATAAGTATTACAGCCGTCAGTAATATTCCGCAAACGGCAGGTAATAACCAGTGGTTGTCTGTATCAGCCATTAAAAGTGATGCGGGATTGGTAATCATTAACGCGGCAAGTCCGAAGACCGTCATAATAACTATTACCGTCAGCTGGTTGTATAACATACTGCTAAGAACGTTGCTACCTTTTCCTGTGTCTTTTTTGAGAATGTACCATTTTACCCCTGTGCTGAGTATTCCTGGAATAATCAAACTGTAAAATAAGGTAATCGCGCTGGCGCCGAACAAGGTTGCAATACTTACATTGCAGTCTTGTTTTTTTAAGATAAGCTGCATCTTTATAGAGTTAATCCAGAAGATTATTACGACCAGCACCCAAACGGCGAACAGGAACCACCACCTTGCCGTTTTTACAGTTTGCCGGAATTGCTCAAGGTCGATTTTGCTAAAGACCCAGAGCAGCAATCCGGTTGTGATTAGAATTCTGATAAGAAGTTTGGCTAATTGTCTGCTGCCAGTAGTCATAAAGTGCCTAAAGTTTGGAGTGCCTAAAGTGACACTTACGTGTCATTCTTTCGACAAGCTCAAGACAGGCTCTGAGGCAAAGCCGAAGAGCCTGCCCTGAGCTTGCCGAAGGGATCTGGCCAACGAAAAAGAGATTCTTCGCGGAGTTTATCCTTGAACGAAGTGAAGGACTCAGAATGACAGCTTTGCTGTCACTTTAGCTCACTTTAGCTCACTTTAGGCACTTTTCACTATTCGATATTCGGATTTGGGTTTTGGATTATAGTTTTCCATTTTTTAGGATTTTGACAATGGATGAGACAAAACAAGGCAGGATAGTCAAAGTCGCAGG
>JBDRTM010000132.1:0-5689 GCA_043824065.1 Planctomycetota bacterium
TATAGATTTGGCTTGCCCCCGCCAGCAACAAGAGGGGGCTTGCCCAAATTATGCGGCCACCAAATCCTTGGATTTTTGATGTTTAAATGGGGGAACTCACTCGGGGTGCATGTTATCATTTCTCGGCTTTGTGGTTCTATATTTTGGGCTTTATTAAATTTTATGGATTCAATTTCTCCTTCAAGAATTCCTGATACGGTCTTATCTTCGTGATTGGCCAATTCTACGCTGATAGTAAGTGCAGCTTCCTGGAGTGTTTCTAAATTCAATTCCGTTCGAATAAAAGGATTTTCTATTGAAACGCCTTTGCAAAGACGTAACCTTACACTGCGAAATATGCCCATATTGCGATCTGGCGGAGGAGGATTCCAATCTACAAAACCGATAGCGAAATCCCCTGGTTTTGGGGCAATGACCTCGACTGCAAGTACATTTGTGCCTTTGGTGATATACTTCGTAATGTTATATTTAAACCGGCGGAAGGCACCTTTGACCTCGGTGGAAGCCGCAATCCGATTGCCATTCAACCAGATGTTCGCACTGTAGTTTATGCCATCAAATTCCAGCAGCACCCCCGCTGCTTCGCTTTTGCGAAGCAAAACGGCGGGGGCGTCTTTCTTTGACAATTGGAATTCAGTCCGATACCACCACGGCTTCTTAAACGGTCCGCTCGAGATATTTTTCAGGTTCATTCCAAAATAGGGGTTCTCATAAACGCCATTCTCTACTAAGACGGCTAACACTGTTGAGGGTACAGACGCTGAGTACCAACCATGGGTATCAAAGTCCGGCTTGGAAATCTCATCTCCTGTCTGCCTAACTTGAGAAGAGGCCTGAATCATCCACCCAACAGAAAGTAGTTTATCATACTGAGGAGCATATTTATTCATAACTTGACTTGGTCACTGATTGCATATTCGTTATGAACTAAGAGCTTCTAACAAAATGAAAATTCGCTCTTATCGTCATGCTGAGCCCTTCGTTGCGCTCAAGGGTAAACTCCGCGAAGCATCTGGCATTAGAAAAGAATTAGAGATTCTTCGCTACACTCCGTTCCGCTCAGAATGACATTCGGGTCATTTTGTTAGAGACTCTAACTTTCATTTCAAAACTAATGGTACATAATACAAGGTATAGTTGCAACCATGCGGTAAATTTGCTATTTTGATGCTGTTAAGAAGTTAAGGAAGGAACAATAGAATGAGCAAATTAGCTATCAATGGCGGGAAGCCTTTGCGAGATGCCAAGACGAATCCGTGGCCGAAATGGCCCCTCTGGGATGAAAAAGAAGAAAAAGGCCTGCTCGAAGTGTTAAAGAGCGGGGTATGGTCATATAACGGCCCGAAAGAATCAGAATTCAATAAAGCTTTCGCGAAATTCATCGGGACCAAATATGCCCTATCAGTAGCAAATGGAACCGTTAGCTTGCAGCTTGCATTAGAGGCATGCGGCATTGGATGGGGCGATGAGGTCATTGTTCCAGGGCTGACGTGGCAGGCGACCGCAGGGGCAGTACTGGATGTAAATGCGGTTCCGATACTCGTTGATGTGAATGAGGAGAACTGGTGTATTGACCCGGCTGAGGTAGAAAAAGCAATCAGTCCGAGAACGAAGGCAATTATTCCGGTGCACCTTTACGGAAGCTTTGCCGATATGGATGCCATTATGGAAATTGCCGGGAAGCATAATCTCCGCGTGATTGAAGATTGTGCACATAAGCATGGCGGCGAGTGGAACGTGAAAAAAGTCGGCAGTATCGGTGATGTGGGAAGTTTTAGCTTCCAACTCTCAAAACTAATGACGGCCGGGGAGGGGGGAGCTATTACAACCAGTAATTCGCAATTGTATGAGAAGCTGGATGCGCTGAGAAACTGCGGCAGAAGACCTGTGAATGAACAGTGTGCCGATAAAGGCACAGGAATCTATGGCGATGGAGGTAATCTTATCCAATCCGGCAACTACCGGATTACGGAATTCCAGGCGGCTTTGCTGATTGAATCATTAAAACGACTGCCGGAGCAAAACCAGATTCGTGATGAAAATGCGAAATATGTTAATTCTCTGCTTGCAGAGCTTCCGGGTATTCTGCCGATGCGAAGTAATGAGAAAGAAACAAAGGGCGCATATTATAATTTTTCTTTCAGATACCACAAGGACGAATTTAAGGACCTCGATGTAGCAAAGTTCAGAAAAGCGCTGGGAAGGGAGCTTGGATGTCCGGTTGAGCCCAGCTATGAGCCTCTTAATGCGTGTGCATTATATACCCCCCATACCAAACTGTGCCGGTATAAGCTGAGCGAAAAGCACTGGAAAGAAATCGACCCTGCCAGATTCAATTTGCCGGTTTGCCATAGAATCTACCGGGAAGAGTCAGTGTGTTTTCATCACTCAATATTGATGGGGACAAAAGCAGATATGGACCTGATCGTCAAGACCATCAAAAAGATTTATGACAATGCAGAAGATCTCCTGTAAATAAATCAATCAAAATTGAGCTATTAAAGCGTGGTAAAGTGGGGCAGATTGTAGAATACATATGTCGTCATGATATTATTTTGCACTAATGTGTTGAATTCTCCGAATCAAGAGTTTACGCATTTGACGTGAATCATGCTTCTATTGCCAAGAGGATTACAGGGTACTCGTGAAATATATTGAGGTGATCACCATGGATCATCACATTACTTCCGATCTGGTCGCAGCCTATTCCCGGTGTCAGCGTAAGGCATTCTTGCTGCTTCGAGGAAAAATAAAGGGGGCTCAGCATGAGTACGACTGCATCTTGGAAGAGCGTGCTGCGGCTAATCGCTCATGCTACATTTCCACACTTCCAAATGGCCAGTTGAACCCGTGCTTCGCGAAGAAGGACAGCGTTCAATTTTCACGGAAGGACAGTCCGTCTTGCACTATTTCTGCCGACGATCTTGTTGCGACATGTGATGCACTTCTTAAGCCCAAGCGGGAATCGCCAGGAGCACACGCGCGAGTAGAGCCTCATGTTGTAATCGGTACTCAGAGCGTCACCGATGATCAGAAACTACGGCTAGCATTCGCAGGTTATGTTGTCGGTCAAACAAGCAGGTATCGACCGTCGATTGGACTAATCGTGCCTCTTACTGGAAGCCCGAAGCAGATTAGATTGGAACCGCTATACTCGAAAGTCCGCCCGATCATCAACGATCTACGAGAGCAAATTCGCAAGCCCCTCTCTGAAACTCCCGCAGCATGTTTGAACAAGCACTGCGCTACGTGCCAGTTTCGTGACTACTGCGTGCATGAGGCAGAGAAAGGCGACAGCTTGAGCTTGCTAGGAAGAATGACGCCCAAGCTAATCCGAAGGTATCAGAAAAAGGGTATCTTCACGGTCACACAGCTTTCCTACCTGTACAAACCAAGACGACGCAGGAAAAAGGCAGCCGACACACCGCCATCGTTCAATGTCGAATTGCAGGCTCTTGCCATACGCACAAACAAGATCTACTTGCATGAGATACCCACCATATCGAAGCAGCCCATCGAGTTGTTCCTGGATTTCGAAGGAATTCCAGACCAGGGTTTTGACTATCTTATTGGGCTTATTACCCAAAATGGCAACGACGTTTCTTCTCACTCCTTCTGGGCAGACTCAATTGAGGATGAGGCAAAGATTTTTGAGGCGTGCCTCCAAAAAGCCATCGAGTATGGAAATGCACCCATTTACCACTATGGCAGCTATGAACCGCGAGCATTTCTTCGCGCAGCGAGCAAACACAAACTCAACTGCAAGGGTTTCATAGAGAGGTTAGTGAATGTAAATTTCTTTATCTTTGGAAAGGTTTACTTTCCTACAAGATCCAATAAGCTAAAGGACCTGGGAGCATTTGTAGGTGCTTCATGGTCCGCACCATACCCTTCTGGTCTTCAGAGCCTCGTCTGGAGATATCGCTGGGAGGAGACAAGGAGAAAGAAGTTTAAGGACTTGCTTCTGTCTTATAACCGAGAGGACTGCCATGCGGTTAGGCTGCTTACTGAGGAGTTGCAGCATTTTGCAGATGCGCCAGCATCAAGATCAGATGTACACTTTACAGATCGCCCTAAGCAGAACAGCACAGCATTGGGCGGGGAGATTCACCGAGTATTCGATAATATCCTCAACTCGGCACACCTTGGTTACAGTCAGAAACGGATACAGTTTCGACCAACAGGTGACCTTGCGAGTTCAGAACCCAGAAAGCGAGGCGCTCGAAAAGGTCACGAAGCGCACTTCCACGCTTCTCTTGCCAACGCTGCGAAAACCGTGCATGTACGGCGTCCAATGAGATGTCCTCGCCACAAAGGGCAATCTCTTGATCCCACCGACATTATAGCTGAACACACTGTTATCGATATAGTTTTCACGAGGAACGGATGCAGAAAGACCTCCGTTAAATACACTGGGAAAAAAGGACATTGTCCAATTTGTCACTACAACTACTTCCCACCTGGAATTAAGCGATTCGGCAGACGTTTGTTCGGTCACAGATTCCAAGCATGGGCCGTATATCAACGGCTCTTGCTTCGCCTTCCATATCGCGCTGTCTCTCAAGGTATAGAGGACTTGTTCTCTGAACATGTCAGTCCTGGTGGCATCGTCAACTTTATACGATACTTCGCAGACCACTACTCCTATACAGAAACCCTCCTGCTAAGGCGCATACTAACAAGTCCATTTATTCACACAGATGAGACGAAGATAAATATTGAAGGGACGCAGTACTATGTATGGGCGCTCACGGATGGAACACACTTCGTCTTTCAACTCACTGAAACCAGGGAGACTACGCTCCTTCAAAAGACTCTAAAAGGCTATGAGGGAGTACTGATTTCCGACTTTTATCCTGGCTACGATTCGATGGAATGCAGACAACAAAAGTGCCTTGTTCATCTAATCAGAGATCTCAACGACGATTTGTGGAAGAATCCTTTTAATCAGGAATACGAATTATTTGTCGCTATCGTCCGGGACCTGTTGGTTCCATTATTTGAAGATGCCCAAAGGTACGGGCTGAAAGCCAGGTACCTCAGAAAGCACCTGAAAGCAGTTGTTCTATTCTACAAGCAGAACATCGACGTTACGCAGTATAAGTGTGAGATAATCCAAAAGTACCAAAAGCGATTTACACGCTATAGGGATTCACTTTTTCTTTTCTTGACAGAAGACGGAATCCCTTGGAACAACAACATGGCAGAGCGTGCTCTGCGACATATTGCTGTGCAACGAAAGATTTCATGTTCGTTCTTCAAAAGTGGAGCCACCAACTATCTGAAGTTGCTTGGAATTGCACAGACGTGTCGATTTCAGGGCAAGTCATTCCTCCGTTTTTTGCTCTCACGTGAACGTGACGTTGATAAATACAAGGAAAGAAAACGACGTGCAATTATCTAAATCGTGACTGAATTTGGCTTTGTTTCCTAAGCTGGTTGCTGCAAGAAAGTCTGTGGGATTGAAAGGCACGTAAGGGTGAGATTTTCAAAAGCAGTATCCTTCACAAGATTTCGATGTGAAGTCCAGAGTTTTTTTCAAAAGATGTAATACGTGATAAAAATAAAGGCCAAATCGCCCAGCGCCCACAATTTTAGATTAAGCCACCATTTACGTTTTTTTACTCCTGCATAAATATAATCATTGGGAATCAGTAAAACTAAAATTCCTATCAAGACAAACAGGACA
>JBDRTM010000133.1:0-3084 GCA_043824065.1 Planctomycetota bacterium
AGCCTCTGCTTTACTGCGATGGACGATCAAACTCAAGGCATCGACCGCAACCTTATTCACAAGAATATCAATCTTAACAAGGTCACTGGCCTGGAAACCGGTAAACTCATAATCCATCGTTGCATAACCTCGACTGATGCCTTTGAGAAGATTATAGAAATCATATACGATTTCGGCAAGCGGGGCTTTATACTCAAGCATCACTCTGGTCGTACTCAGATAATCGGTCTTTACGAGCTTACACCGCCTGGACTCTGTAAGTTTCATAATCGGCCCGATTGTATCTGTCCCAGTTATGATTTCAAGCTGGACAAAAGGCTCGCGAAGCTCTTCGATGTGACTCGGATCAGGCAATTGACCAGGCGATTCTATCCTCTTAATACTACCATCCTTTGTTAGGACCTCATAACTGACCGTCGGCGCCGTCTGAACAACCTCTATATCATTCTCACGTTCCAAACGTTCCTGGACTATCTCCATATGCAGCAGGCCAAGAAAGCCGCAACGAAAACCGAAGCCAAGCGCAGGCGAATTCTGAGGGCTGAATGAAAAACTTGCATCGTTAAGAGCAAGCTTATCAAAAGCGTCCTTCAGCTTTGAATAATCCGTATTATTACCAGGATAAAAATCCGAAAAAACCATCTGCATTAGTGGTTTATAGCCCGGCAGCGCCTCCGAAGCCGGCTTAGCATAATCTGTAATTGTGTCACCTATCGTCACATCCGCCAGCTCGCGAATATTTGCGATAACATAACCGACCTCTCCGGTGCCAAGTTCGTCAACTGCGGTCATCTCAGGTTTGAATTTTCCCAGCTCGGTAATAATATAAGTCCTGCCGCTTCGCATAAAGCTGACCTTTTGCTTTACCTTCAATGAGCCGGCAAAAACTCTAACATAACATATTACTCCTCTGTACTGGTCGCAATGGCTATCAAAAATCATCGCTGCGGTCGGCTGGTCACTTTTGTCCTCCGGCGCAGGAAGAAATGTCACGATTGCTTCAAGCAGCTCTTCAACACCCAATCCGCTTTTTGCGCTTACCTTGAAACATTCATTAGCACCGACCCCGATAATATGATTTATTTCTTCGGCAACCCGAGCGGGATCCGCTGCGGGCAAATCAACTTTGTTGATTACGCTTAAAAGTTCAACATTGTTTTCAACCGCCAGATAAGCGTTAGCCACGGTCTGCGCCTCAACGCCCTGGCTGGCATCAACCACGAGCAGCCCGCCCTCACATGCAGCCAATGCCCGTGAAACCTCATAATGAAAATCAACATGTCCCGGAGTATCGATCAGGTTCAGCATATATGTTTTACCTTCGTACTGATAATCCATCGTTACCGCTGAAGCCTTGATGGTTATTCCACGTTCACGCTCAATATCCATATTGTCAAGAAGCTGCTCAGCCTTTTGACGGTCAGAAATCGTGCCGGTCAGCTCAAGCATACGGTCCGCCAGAGTGCTCTTGCCGTGATCAATATGTGCTATAATCGAAAAATTTCGTATATATTTCGTATCCACCTGACATGTTCCCAAAAGTCATCAGAGTCTGATCTCGTTTATAAAACAATAACTCATCCAGAACAACATATTACTAACGGTTTTTGCGTTCGTGACGCCGTCTATCCGTTTCTTTTAACTGCCTTTTGCGGCTGGTATTGAATCGGCGGCCTCTATTTTTTGGCTTTCTGATATTATTCAGTTGGGGATAGGCAGATAGCCAGACCGGGTCAATATTGTTATTCTTTATAATTGTTTTTAATGTATGCAAATCATGTGTGCTGAAGAATGTAACGGCAGTGCCTTTTCTTCCCATTCTGGCGGTTCGGCCGGAACGATGCGTATATGCCAGCGGGCTGTCAGGAAAATCATAATTAATCACATGTGTTACATGGCTAAAATCGAGACCTCGGCTTGCAATCCCGGTGGCGACAATTGTTTTGAGCTGCTTTTTCTTAAATCGATTGTAAAGTGACGACCGCCTCGACTGTTCCATGCCGCCATGTATCATATCGACTGAATCAATTTCCTTTTTTAATTTATCAAACAGATTTTCGCAATTCCTTCGAGATTTACAAAATATTATTGCCTGGGTTGGCTTTGCGTCCTTCATGTATTGAAGCAGCGAGGCAAATTTCTTGCGCCCGGTGGTCTGCTGGAACTGGTGGCAGAGACTTAGGGGGGCTACCTGAACGACATTGAGTTCAAGAGTGACTGGATTCTTGAGGTATTTTTTTGCCAGGTGTTTAATCTCTTTCGGCATTGTCGCAGCGAAGAGCAGCGTCTGGTGTTCATGTATCAGGCATGAAATAATAAATTCGATATCAGTGATAAAGCCCATATTCAGCATTTCGTCCGCTTCGTCAAGTATAAAGGTCTGAACCTGCGACAGGCTCAAAGGGCTGTTACGGAGAAGATCGATAAGACGGCCGGGAGTAGCAATGAGGATATTTACACCATGGGACAGCTTTGCTTTCTGGATCTCGATGGGAAAACCGCCATAGACTGCAAAGGGAGCGATACGAGTGAATTTGGCGACATCTGAGATGGCAGTTACGTATTGTAGAGCAAGCTCACGTGTGGGTACCAAGACTAATGCCTGTATCTGGTTTTGGGCAGGATCAACCGATTGGACGATTGGTATTCCACACGCAGCAGTCTTTCCGGAACCGGTCTCTGCCAGGGCAATCATGTCTTTGCCTGCTATAATGTGTGGAAATGTTTCTTCCTGTATCGGGGTTAATTCCCTGTACCCGAGCTGCTTAAGGGCTTTTAATATCTGAGGCTTTAAGTTAAGTTCGGTGAATTTCATGTATAAAAGCAATTACTTTCTTTTTTCAAATTGTCAGAGTGAGCAATTTTCGTATTATACACGAAATGTCGTCATCAATGAAACACAAATTAAATGCCTATCCGAATAATCCTTCATCCTTTGTCATTCTGAGGCGAAGCCGAAGAATCTGGCCAACGAAGAGAAGATTCTTCACTTCGCTACGCTCCGTTCAGACCTGTCCTTGAGCAAAGCGAAGGAATGACAGGCGAGCCCCGCCCCTGCGGCAGGGGCTGGGTGAGAGCGAATAG
>JBDRTM010000134.1:0-4529 GCA_043824065.1 Planctomycetota bacterium
GTGCAGAGGCTAAGACTTAAGGCATCTAACAAAAAGACAGAATACTGAAAAGAATAAAGAGAAAGAAATTGTTTAACAGATTTCTCGACTCCGCCTGCGGCTACGCTCGAAATGACGGGTGTGTTGCCTGCGGCTACGCTCGAAATGACGGGTGAAGTTAGTTGTTCATTTTGTTAGACGTTTGCTCTGTTGAAAACGTGGAATGTCATTCTGAGGCGAAGCCGAAGAATCTCATTTCTTGAGCCATAAAGAGATTCTTCACTGCGCTTCGCTCCGTTCAGAATGACAGTTTTTGTGGCTTTTCAACAGAGCATTAGACGTTCTTAATGCGTCAGAAGGGCAGGGGGGGCACTACTCAAAATCCAATTCGAAGCTGTAAATGCGGTCTTCCAATTGGCTGCGAATTTTACAGCCGCTTGTTATGATGCGTGTAGAATGTTGTTATGCACTAATTTCGTGTGCCTCGCTGGCACCTTTAGGTATTCTGATTTCCTCGATTAGGTCCTGCACGCGAGCCGGAGGCGGGGCGGTAAAACGGGAAACAACCAAAGCAACCACAAAGTTTAATATCATACCCACGGCGCCAATTCCCTCCGGTGAGATTCCAAACAACCATTTCTGGGGGACATTGGCGGAGGGATTGATGAATTTGAAATAGATGATATAACCGGCGGTAAATGTGATACCCGTGAGCATACCTGATATCGCGCCCTCTTTGTTCATTCGCTTTGAAAAGATACCTAAAAAGATGACAGGGAAAAAAGACGAAGCAGCCAAACCGAAAGCAAACGCGACCACCTGGGCGACAAATCCCGGAGGATGAACGCCGAAATAACCCGCAAGCACCACCGCAAGGCCTGCCGCAATTCTGGCGAACAGAAGTTCCTGTTTTTCCGTAATACGGGGGACAAAGATTTTTTTTCATCAGGTCGTGGGAGATTGACGTTGATATAACTAAGAGCAAACCGGCTGCTGTCGATAAGGCCGCGGCTAAACCGCCGGCTGCTACCAGTCCGACTACCCAGTTGGGCAATCCGGCAATCTCGGGATTGGCCAGCACGATGATGTCACGATCGACAAAGAGTTCATTGGTACAGTCGGTAAGGTCATTGCTGAGAAGGCGCTGGCCGTGCGTCCTTGCCCTTCGTGGAACTTGGGCTTGCCCTCAAACGGCGCATCACAACGATACTGAACTATGCCGTCGTTGTTCTTATCGACCCAGGCAATCAGTCCGGTCTTTTCCCAGTTCTTGAACCAGGATGGGATATTAACATATTCTTTATCATTAACGGTGTTGATAAGATTAGTTCGGGCAAAAGCGGCAATTGCCGGGGCGGTGGTGTAGAGAATTGCGATAAAAACCAGCGCCCAGCCGGCGGAATATCGCGCATCCCTCACTTTGCGAACGGTGAAAAAGCGGACGATGACATGGGGCAATCCTGCTGTTCCTACCATCAAGGCTGCCGTAATACAAAAAATATCGAGCTTGCTTTTGACCCCGGAGGTGTATGCGGCAAATCCGAGCTCCTGATTAAGGCCGTCGAGTTTATCGAGCAGATACACACCTTCAGAACCTGCAAGCTTACTGCCGAAACCGAGCTGAGGAAGCGGATTGTTTGTCATCATAATGGAAATAAAAATCGCAGGCACCAAAAAGGCGAAAATAAGTATGCAGTATTGTGCGACCTGAGTGTAAGTGATACGCTTCAGTCCTCCGATGACAGCATAGAAAAACACGATTCCCATACCGATTATTACACCGGTATTAATATTAACTTCAAGAAAGCGGGAAAATACAACTCCTACTCCCCGCATTTGGCCCGCGACATAGGTAAAAGATACAAAAATAGCGCAGCATACTGCAACTATGCGCGCCACCTGGGAGTAGTATCTTTCCCCGACAAAATCCGGGACGGTGTATTTGCCGAACTTTCGCAAATAAGGCGCCAACAGCAGCGCCAGCAGCACATAGCCTCCTGTCCAGCCCATCAGGTACATCGAGCCGTCCCTGCCCATAAAGGAAATCAGCCCAGCCATCGAAATGAATGACGCCGCCGACATCCAATCCGCCGCGGTGGCCATCCCGTTGGCCAGAGAAGAAACTCCTTTACCCGCCACGTAAAATTCACTCGTGGATGATGCCCTTGACCATATGGCAATCCCGATGTAGATAATGAAAGTCAGCGTAACGATAACATAGGTCCAGGCCTGTATATCCATTATTTCTTTTGCTCCTCATTCTCCTCGACATCATATTTCTTGTCCAGTTTGTTCATTAAGCGTACATAAACGAAAATTATTATGACAAAAACGAAAATCGAACCTTGTTGGGAAAACCAGAAGCCAAGTTTGAATCCGCCGATTTTGATTTTGTCCAGCACATCGACTAAGATAATGCCGAAACCGTAAGAAATAACGAACCAGATACTCAGGAGTACAGCGAGATACCGCAGATTCTTTTTCCAATACTCTTTTTTAAGGTTTTTATTAGACACAATATTTCTCCAAAATAATTCTGCCGATTTTCGCCCGATTGTACAAGCATGTCCCCCCATTGCAAGCAAATTACGGCCAAAGCATATATGCTCTGTCAAATGTCGATTGATGTGCTGTCATTCCTGCGAAAGCAGGAATCCAGACTTTTTGAATTTTGATTTGTAATTTTGCTATTTACTTTTTGACTTTTCAATTCTTTTGTGTTATTTTCTGTCCCTGCCCCGTAAGATAGCAAGGCGTTATCTAGCCGAGGACTAAAGGCGTGATGCATCCAGGGGTGGATTTGAACCGCCGACACACGGATTTTCAGTCCGTTGCCGTAAAAATACAAACCCTGATAAAACAAAGACTTGTGAAACTACCAAAGAGCAGTTGACACCTCAGTTGACACCTAAAACCCAAAAACAGGTCAAAATTGACACCAAAAAACTGCCTGCTGACCTTGCTGAAATTGTAGCTATTTGGCCTCATACCCGATGCTATCCGTTCGGCAATTGTCGCGATTGTCAGAAGCTCTAATGACCAATAGGGTAGGTGTTTTGGTTCACTTAAAAAATTAAATATTAGTATTGCTTAACTTTAGTTCTCATGCATAAAAGAGAACAGCAGTTGTTCATCTTTTTGATACGCAAGTTTTATGTCTGATCGCTGAAATAGCCTATAGTTTGGACTACAGTATGCAATTACATCCGGTGGTGACTCTACTGCGACTGTCCATATTCTTTTTCCGCATAATCTAAATTTAGGGCTGTTTGGTACTACTTTTACTTTGTCTCCAACTTTGAAATTTTCTTCAGCCATCTTTTGAGATACCTCATCTGATATATCGACTCTTTCACAGCACGGGATAAATTAGAAGTTTTGTTTCCGCTCGGCCATGAGAGCATGGGCGTTTGTTGATATAAAAAATCGCAGGGGGAGGGGAGGTAGGAGGAAATTGAAAAAAGACTTTAGGGGAGGTGTATATACTCCGACACGGCGAACCAATTTTTTCAAATTGTTGAACCCGTGTTATTTGACGAAATTAGATTTGGATATTCCTATGTGAGATACGAAAGGACTTCAATGAAAGAAATAGTAAGCTGACCACAGATTTAGTGATTCACCTTTCTATTCCTAATTCTCTTCCTGAAACTATTACCGTAAGGAGATTTTTAATAAATTCCGGATTACCTTGATAACCCAAACCTTGAGCTTTCTGTACATCCTTCCAAGCTTTCTCAAATTCGCGTTTCTTGGCATAGTGGAATCCGAACAAATATCGGGGGCAACGGCCGTGAAGGAAATCTCACAATCAAGACACTGGGTATCAAAACCTGGAGCTTCCAGTCCTACTTCTTTAAGAGCCGTGCGAATCATCTCATTAATCATACGTCCATGCCGCTTAGCCTTAAACCAAGACAACAATGTCCTCACTGTTTCTCGATGTGGCCCCAGTTCATTCTTAACACGCCCTGATAACTCCCTCAGCTTCTGGGGTACGTAGG
Organism: Planctomycetota bacterium; assembly: GCA_043824065.1. Taxonomy (GTDB): domain Bacteria; phylum Planctomycetota; class Phycisphaerae; order Sedimentisphaerales; family Anaerobacaceae; genus NIOZ-UU13. The sequence continues at coordinate 3,984 of JBDRTM010000134.1, forward strand.
GTACTCTTCCCATAATCAACTCAGCCTTCAAACGCAAACTCCTTTTTGGTTTAACAGTATCATTCATTTTGATTCTCCTCTAATTAAGACTGGCTCTCAATAGGACTTGATAAGTAAGATTCTTACCCTGCTTCTATGGTTTTCACCTGTTTGCTGTTCATGTCATCATAAAAGCCAAGAATGAACCACTTGATAAGTATGTATATTGTTACTCCATCCCTTCCCATTTCAGACTTACTATTGGTGTAAGCATTTCAAAAGTAATTGGTCGCTTACCCGACTCTGGTTGCCAATGCTTAGGGTCGGCATTGAACTCAAGGTATCCTTTGCGATGAACCAATACCCATAATTTAGGAAAACCTCTGAAATACCTCAGTGATTTAATTTTGTAGTGCTGTTTAGTCCAAATAATTATCACCTCTTCATTCTCTTGTATAGTCCTTTCCTCAAACACTTCCCAAAGGTGACGGAAGTCTATTCTGTGAGTGATATATCCTGTGATTGTGCCCTGTATATTCTTGCATTCCAATATGATAGAGGCATAGG
>JBDRTM010000135.1:0-6178 GCA_043824065.1 Planctomycetota bacterium
TTGTCTGCGGTGAGGAGACGTCTTTGATACACTCTATCGAAGGAAGACCCGCTGAGCCGAGGATACGTCCTCCGTTTCCTGCTCAGTCCGGCCTGTGGGGCAAGCCGACCAATATCAACAATGTAGAAACCTGGGCTAATGTGCCGGTAATAATCAACTGGGGAGCGAAGTGGTTCGCGGAAATTGGAACGGAAACAAGCAAAGGGACAAAGGTGTTTTCATTGGCGGGAAATATAAACAATGCCGGTCTGGTGGAAGTGCCGATGGGGATAACTTTGCGTGAGATAGTTTATGATATTGGAGGAGGGATTCCCAAAGGCAAGCAGCTCAAGGCGGTGCAGACCGGTGGGCCTTCCGGGGGATTTATTCCGACCAGTCTGCTCGACCTTCCAGTGGATTATGAACGCCTGCAGGAAGCAGGGGCGATAATGGGGTCGGGCGGGATGATTGTGGTTGACGAGGAGACGTGCATGGTGGACGTTGCCGGTTATTTTCTCGATTTCTTGAGGAGTGAATCGTGCGGCAAGTGCACCACGTGTCGTGAGGGCGTTGCCGCGATGCGCGATATTCTGAGTGACATTTCAAGTGGTAAAGGCGACTTAGGGCAGCTTCAGCTTTTGGAAGACTTAGGCGAAGCTGTCAGGGATGCGTCACTTTGCGCACTGGGTGGCACGGCGCCTAACTGCGTGCTGAGCACGTTGCGCTACTTCCGCGATGAGTATGAAGCACATATCAACGACAAGAAGTGTCCGGCCGGTGTATGCCGGGAGCTGATCCGCTACCGGATCGATGCGGAGAAATGCAAGGGCTGTATGCTGTGCAGCAAGTATTGTCCCGAGGAGGCTATAGCGGGCGAGACGAAAGAAGCACATATTATCGATGAAGAAAAGTGCATCAAGTGCGGCGCGTGCCGTGAAGCCTGTAAATTCGAGGCAGTGGTGGTCGAATGAAATTGGATTAAGAGAGCGGTCGCAGTTGTGGGTACGCTCGGAAATAAATTTAATCTTTGGGGGCCAAGGAAAGGAGACAAATAGTATGATGTGCAAGATTAGAGCTCGGAAAATTTATTGTTTGGTATTTGTAGTGTTTTTTATTCTTTTTACCAGCCGTTCGACGTGGGCCACTTCTACCGGTCTAAACAACATCCCGACAACGGATATAGTCCCTGAGAATATTCTGGTTTTCCAAACCTGGGGTAATTTTGCTCGAGGTGAGCATCCTGAGGAGTTTGTGGGTTTTAAGTACGGTTTATTCAAGGATGTGGAGATTGGGGTTGACTGGAAAGCCAACGATGAATCGCATGGGCACGCCACTTTCCAAGCCAAGTATGCCTTTGATATAGATGGTGACATATTAAGAGGAGTGGTCGGGGTCGCCGACTTCTCAGACAATCGCGAGCACAACGGGTATCTTTTCCCTTATGCGGCCACAAGTTTGGATCTCGAAGCTTTCAGATTACATTTTGGATATGCCCCCCAGCCTCATAATGAGGCGTTTTTCGGGGGCGTTGATAAGACGATTTCATTTCTTGATAGGAATCTGCAATTAAGATTTGACGGCATACACATCAATGATAAGAAAGACATGAAGTTCAGCGCAGGCTTTCTTTACGAGCTGGGACGCCAGACCGATGGCAACAAGACGTCACAAACCGGCCTGGCAGAAATCCTGGATAATATCACCAAGAATATTATATTGGAAAGTTGGGTTACAATGCCGTCCACCGGTGGTAAGGAGACTTATACAGTGAAGCTGAACTATGTGATTAGATTCTAACTTGTTTGGAAAGAGCCTGGAGACTGAGTTTATGAAATTGCAGCAGATTAAGGAGATATTAGAGGCTGAAGTCTTAGTCGGCGAGGAGAGCCTGGATCTCGACATTAAAATGGCGTGTGGTGCAGATTTGTTGAGCGACGTGCTGGCTTTTACCAAGTCCGAATCGCTGCTGCTCACCGGTCTGACGCATCCGCAGGTCATTCGCACAGCTGAGATCGCGGAGATAAAGGCGATCTGTTTCGTACGGGGCAAGCGTCCGCCTGATGAAACGATTGACTTAGCGAAAAAAAGAGGTGTTCCGCTGCTTTACACTTCTCTGCTGATGTATGAATCGTGCGGCCGTCTCTACAATTATAAGCTGCCTGGCTGTTCGCAGATGAAGGAGTGATAGATGTCTGAGAAGGCGCGGCTCACGCGAACTCAGGAGCTTATCTACGAGATGAAGGCTCATGAGGTGATGACCCGTGAGGTTGTTACTGTTACGCCGGAAACATCGATGAAAGAGCTTCGCGAGGTATTGCGTTCCCACCGTATTTCGGGTACCCCGGTCATCTCGAACGATCAACTGGCAGGGGTCATCAGCATAGAGGACTTCATCAACTGGCTGTCAAGCGGTCCTCCGGAGGCCACAGTCGGCGAGCGGATGACCCAGAGCGTGATTACCGTCTATGATGACGAGCCACTGGTACAAGTAGTGAGTATATTAGACCGGCACGGCTTTGGTCGTCTTCCGGTCATCCAGCGTGAGCAGGAGAAGCTGGTTGGAATCGTTACCAGGGGAGACATAATGGAAGGATTGCTGCACAAGCTGGAGATCGGTTACCACGAGGAGGAAATTCGGCGTTACCGGGCAAGCCACATCTTCGAGGACATCATTGCGGACCGGACCACGCTGACGTTCCAATACCAGGTGGAGGGCAAGGACTTCAAGAAAGCCGGGTCCGGAGCAACCAGCCTGAAGAAGACGCTCAGCCGGCTGGGAATTCATCCGCAGGTGCTGCGACGAGCAGCCATTATTGCCTATGAGGCGGAGATAAATATTGTGATTTACACCGACGGCGGGGAGCTCGTTGCGAAGGTCGGGCCCGGCCTGATCACCATCGAGGCCAAAGATAATGGTCCCGGCATCCCCGATGTGGAGCAGGCTCTAACCCCGGGCTACTCTACGGCTGAAGAGTGGGTACGAGAGCTTGGGTTTGGTGCCGGAATGGGCTTGTGCAATATCAAAGCATGTGCCGATGAAATGGATCTCGATTCGGTTGTGGGAAAAGGGACACGGCTTGAGGCAAGGATAGCTATTTGAGGAAGCTGGGATGACGGTTCAAGAGATGATAGAACAGGCGGAGCTTGAGGTCAAGGCGGCAGGCGAGTGCCTTGATACTGAGATTACCGGCGGTTATTCAGGTGACCTTATTAGTGCGATGATGGCCAAGGCAAAGGAAGGTAGCATCTGGATTACGTGGCACACGCATCCTAATATCGTGGCTGCTGCACTTGTGGTTAAACTCTCGGCGATCATTCTTGTCTGCGGTCGCCAGCCGGAACAGGAAACGATTCGAAAGGCACAGGAGGAAGGTATGCCGATTCTCGTCAGTAAGCTGCCGGCATTTGAGATCATTGGCAGGCTGCACGGCATGGGCATATCGGGTGGACAGTGATGCTCACGGCATTTCGGGCGGACTTGCATCTGCATACATGCCTTTCACCCTGTGTGGCGGAATTGGGCAAGGCTTTAGTGGGAGAGGACGGAAGAGAGGTTATGAATTGAGTTATGGAAGATTTTTCACTTCATGTGCTGGATGTGGCCCAGAACGCCTTGGCGGCGGGAGCCGGCCGCATCGAGATTCGGATCTTTGAGGAGCCCAAAGAGGACATCATGAGAATAGAAATCAAGGACAACGGCTGTGGAATGGATGAGCGGGCGGTAAAGCTGGCGCTTGACCCATTTTACACGACTAAGCCCAACAAGCGTGTGGGCCTCGGACTGCCGCTGCTGGCCCAGGCGGCCCGGGAGGCTGGAGGGGACATAGAAATTCAGACTGCGCCCGGCGAAGGCACAGCGATTAATGCAACGTTTCAACTGGGCCATCCGGACCTCAAGCCTCTGGGCGATATGCTCGAAACGATGGCGACACTTGCTTGTGCTCATCCGCACGTAGAATTCGTTTTCGAGCACCGGAAAGACGATGTAGTTGCTTGCCGGTGGGACAACAGTAAATCTATAAATCCAACAAGGACATCTGAAAAAAGTGAATCTCACCATTAACAACAAATCCATTGAAGTGGAAGAGGGCACGATGGTTCTCCAGGCCGCCCAGGCCCTTGGCGTCAAGATTCCGACCCTCTGCTATCATAAAGCCCTGAGTCCGTATGGCGGCTGCCGTTTGTGCCTGGTGGAGCTGGACGATAGGGGGCGCAGGCGAATCCAGACCTCCTGTATTTATCCTGTTCAAGAAGGGCTTAAGGTGTTTACCGACACCGAACGGGTCATCAAAGCCCGCAAGATGGTTCTGGAATTGCTGTTGGCGCGGTGCCCGGAGTCGGAGGATATCAAACTCATAGCGGCCGAATGGGGTGTAACCGAGACGCGAATCAAGAAGCGGAACGAGAAGTGCATTCTTTGCGGCCTTTGCGTGCGAATGTGCAGTGAACGCATGGGCAAGTCGATCATAGGCTTTGCCAACCGCGGCATTGAGCGTGAGGTAATTCCTCCCTTCGATGCTGAGTCTGAGGTTTGCATGGGCTGCGGTGCTTGCGCGTTCATCTGCCCGACTGGTGCGATAGACCCGAAGGATTTCTGCGCAAGAGGGGTTACTGCGCTGCCGTCTGAGTTCGATATGGGGCTTGTGCCTCGTCCCGTGGTGAACGTGGCGTTCCCCCAGGCTGTTCCGAACACACCTTCGATTGACAGGGAGCATTGTGTTTATTTTCAGACTGAGAATTGCCGAACGTGCGAGGCTGTCTGTGACGCCAAGGCCATAGATTTTGACCAGCAAGCTGAGGAGCTCAAGCTCCAGGTTGGGGCTGTGATAATGGCGCCCGGCTATGAGCGGTACTACCCAGATAATCGGCTGGAATACAACTATCAGCGTTTGGCAAACGTGGTAACGGCGCCGGAGTTCGAGAGGATGCTGAGCGCTTCGGGCCCCTATCGGGGTCATCTTGTCAGGCCGTCTGATCACAAAGAGCCCAAACGCATTGCCTTTCTTCAATGTGTGGGCTCACGTGACCTGGAGTGTAATCAATACTGCTCGGCAGTCTGCTGCATGCACGCCACGAAGGAGGCCATTGTCGCTAAAGAGCACTCGGAGGGCGAGCTCGACACCGACATCTACTTTATGGACATGCGGGCATTCGGCAAGGGTTTCGACCGCTACTACGAGCGGGCTAAAGATGAATACAATGTCTCGTTCCGCCGGTGTCGGCTGCCCGTAGTTGAGCAGGCCGGCAATGATGGTGACCTGCTTCTGAGCTATCTCAATGAGCGGGGTGACTTTAAGAAAGAGCGCTACGACATAGTGGTGCTTTCAACCGCGCTGATTCCGCCGAAGAACGTGCGTATGTTCAAAGAGGCTGCGGGTCTGGACCTTAATAAGTACAATTTTGTGGATACGAAGCCGTTTGCCGGCGAGGACACCAGCAGGGAGGGCATTTACGTTTGTGGTGCTGTAAGCGAGCCTAAGGACATCCCCGAGACGGTCATCCAGGCCAGTGCTGCGGCTGCCCGTGCCGGTGAGCTGCTCGCCGAGGCGAGGGGCACGCTGATAGTGGAAAAAGAGTATCCCCCCGAGAAAGACGTCAGCGATGAACCTCCGCGGATCGGGGTATTTGTCTGCCACTGTGGAATCAATATCGGCGGCGTGGTCAACGTGGCGGACGTCGTAGAGTACGCCAAGGACCTTCCCAATGTCGTCCACAGTGAGCACAGCCTCTATACCTGTTCCCAGGACAACCAGCAAAAGATAAAAGAGACGATCAAACAGCGCCGGCTGAACCGGATAGTGATCGCCTCGTGTACTCCCCGGACGCACGAGCCGCTTTTCCAGGATACGATTCGCGAGGTGGGTCTCAATCCGTTCCTTCTTGAGTTTGTGAGTATTCGCGAGCACTGTTCGTGGGTCCACATGACTGACAAGGTTCGTGCCACACAGAAGGCCAAAGACCTGGTTGCAATGGCGGTGTCAAAGGCCTGGCTGCTGCGGTCGGTTCACAGCTCGTCATTCTCTGTTCGCCACGAGGCGCTGGTCGTCGGGGGCGGAATATCGGGGATGACGGCTGCGCTTTCACTTGCCGGGCAGGGCTTCGAAGTCCACCTGGTGGAAAAGGACGGTGAGCTTGGCGGGAATCTGCGAAAGCTGCGTTTTACACTTTCGGGCGACGACCCGCAGGAGCTGCTGCGCCG
>JBDRTM010000136.1:0-4097 GCA_043824065.1 Planctomycetota bacterium
TACCTGACCATCTTTGTAATCGCTCAATCTCTCTATCGATTTGCTCGTCCGTAACTTCCAGTTTTGTCCTTGTTACCGGGATACCTTCGAGCTGCGGCAAGTCAAAGTCAGGACGCACTTCGACCTCAAAATCAAACTTCAGCGGGCCTTCAGCCGGCATCTCTATATTTTCAAAATCAACGTCCAGCTCGCCTATTGGCTGCAGCTCGTTGTCCTTGACGGCTGACTCGCTCGCATCGGCTAACAATTTCAATTTGATTTGCTCGGTTGTATCCTTGCCGAATCGTTTTTCCAGAAGTCGGCGGGGTGCTCGACCTTTTCTAAAGCCCGGCACCAGCGCTTCTTTGCGCAGAGTGTTGTATTGTTCATCAGTGGCGTTCTTAATTACTTCTTCAGGTATCTCTATAGAGACCTTTTTTTTGCAGGGGCCTGCTTCTTCGATTGTTACTGTGTTCTTCGGTTTTGTGGATTGTTCTTCTTCCAGTGCCGTTGTTTGTTCTTCTGATGCTGTTGGTTGTTCTTCTTCCGGTGCCGTGGGTTGTTCTTCGGCTTGCTCTTCGGCTTTTTCCGCAGTCTGTTCTGCCGTTTGTTCTTCAGTTTGCTCTTCTTCAGCCATTTTGGTGCTCCTGAACGATTTTGCTGCCTGATCCCCGCCTTCGCGGGGACGAGTTTACCCCCCTGCAAAAGCAGGGGCAGGCAGGAGTTTACACCCGCGCAAGCGGGTGCAGCTCTGAAATAATAAACAAAAAAGGCATAAGGGAGACGAAACGGGGCTGCCCAAACGCTCCATATCGTGTTTGGGAGCACCTTTCCCTTAGCCAAGTTTTCACGGTTTCCTAAACGTATCGGCAACCAACGCCAAACTACCCGTTAGCCGGTATCTCACCGATACTATAAGGTTCCTTAAACGCAATAAAATGCGTTATCAGGCCCCTATCCTTGGGAAAACGCCTGAAAGCGGGCGATGAGATTTGAACTCACGACATTCACGTTGGCAACGTGACGCTCTACCACTGAGCTACGCCCGCAATTATCATAGCTTAAAGTATAAAAGTTAATCTTTTCCTTGCAAGGGGTTTTTTGTAAAAAAATTTGGCATTTATATTACTCAAACCGACCGGTTTTTTATTGTCATGCTGAGCAAAGCGAAGCATCTGGCCTACGAATGAGGAAAATGTACACTTGAGCAGAAAGAGATTCTTCACTTCGTTCAGACTTGTCCTTGAGCGAAGCGAAGGAATGACAAATTGCCTTATGTTATTGTCAATAAAACGGTTGTAGTTGGTATTCAACACGAATCGGTCAGTTTGAGTATATTAGCAGAATCTCCACTTGAAAATCGTAAAGCCGAAGACGCCCCAATATGCCAGCACGCCTAAAAACACGATAGCTCTGGCACCAGGATTGAGCTTTTGCACAGGCGCGGACCTGCGGAAAATCAACAGCGTAGCCGTCAAAGCTGTAAGCAGCACTGCTGCCGCTGCGAAACTTATCGCCGGATAAAGCGCATCAGGCACCGACTTATCCAAAACCAGCGTTTCATCAACTATTTTTTGGGCTGTCGCGACGCCCTCTGGATCCGAAAACACGTGCGGCCAGTAGGGGATACGCGAGGTCATTTTGAGTATTGATTTGATTATATGGGCACCCCCCATAGTCGGAAGCAGCAGAAGGGCAAATGTTTTAACGACCGCTCCGGAGGACGCCCTCCCGCCGGACGCAATTTTTGCCAGGGCGCCGACAACCAGAAATAGAACGCCAGGAAATATGATGAACATAACGATTGCTGAAGCGAAGCCTGTCATCGGGCCTGTAATCCCCAGAGAATTAACGATAAGATTAGGGATCCACGTTAGAATTGCCTTCGAGGCCGGCCACTCCGACAGGACTTCATAGACGACAAATCCGCTTACCAGCAGAACAAATCCCACCTGTGCAGCTCGCAGCTCAACAGCGCGGAAGAAATCGGCGAACGGCCATCGTGTTGACAATCGTAGGTTATCATAGGGGCAGGCCTTAAGACATTGTGTGCACAGCAGGCAGTCTTGATTGTCTTTGATTGTAGCTACCTCCTTAGCTAAAATCTTTTTCGAGACTATCCATTCCAGATGCTCTGAGAGTGTATCTAAGCTGGAAGCAAAATCAACTTTATGCCTACCAACAGCAAAAAGACAGCAACTACTTTCCGAAAGTGCCTAAGATTCGCGAAAGAATCATCCCCGGAACATTAAATACTAAAGACGCCCCGAAAAATGTAGCGGCAATACCAGGAACACCGAAGCTCAGAATCAGCCTCCACTGAAATCCTTTTTTAAAGAGAATCAATTTCCATATATTGCCAAACCAATGGATAATCCCTACGAAAAGAAGCGTTTGCGGCAGAGGATAAAATAATAGGACAATCGGCACCATGATCGTCGATGTCCCAAAGCCGGTCATTGTGCCGACACAACTGGCCACAATCACTATACCTAAGATAAGAGGTATTTCCATATTTTCATCCTTCCCTTCTTACTTTTTCAAAACGATACCATAATGATACGGCTTTAAATCGTATCTTTCCGGGCTGGAAATCCTGAATGTAGCGCCCATTTAATGCAATCTTCAGGTTTAGGCCGTATCGACATTGAAGGCCCTCGCGGCGTGGATGGGTCGTAATTCCAGTGAATTATTCCGAGCAAGCCTTTTTGCCGCAATATCCTATTGGCTTCTTTGAGCAATGTGTCCGGATTTTCGAGGTGCAGGATATTGAAAAGCATGACATAATCAATGCTTTGGTCCTCTAAACCAGAACCCTCTGCCATAAAATCCCTTAGGACGACATTAACATTTTTCAGATTCTGTCTTTTCGCTTCCTCACTAACCATTTGTATCAACTCTGGCTCGATATCCAGTGCGTAGAATGTTCCCCTGATAGTTCTTGCTGTTGGAAAAATAAATGTGCCGTATCCGCATCCAAATTCTGCCACATCACCTGTCTGAGCGGTAATTCCTAATGTAGTTATGATTTTAAGCGGATCAAAAAACTTTTCCCATACTTCACGGTCAGGCATCCCGCTTTCTCGTACCTTCATTTTATGGCCTTTCTTTATCTATTTCTCCTCTATAACTTCATCAATCAATTCCTGAATTTTACACCTGCTTTCTTTCAGAGCTTTACGTCCCTTTGGTGTTATTCGATAATATTTTCTTATCTTGCCATGCACCTTTTTGTTCTTTGAAGTAAGATATTCGCTTTGAAAAAGGCGATGAAGAATTGGATAAAGAGTACCGCAGCTTATTTGATAGCCATGTCGCGCCAATTCCCTTATCAATTCTGCCCCATAAACGGCTTCTTTGGAAGCATGATATAAAATGTGAATCTTTATAAATCCCAGAAAAAAATCCTTCATCATCTTTACTTCTCCTTATATCGAAATCCGTTATCGTTTACCGATATTATTCAATAAACTACTTATTGTCTATCATTTTTTTATTTTTTTGGTAAAATTTTGAAGCAAAGTAAAACACTGGGTCATAGCTTGAAGGTGATGACTTATTCGGACAAAAGATTCATACATTCTTTTCGATATTTTTTAGGTTGCGCTTGTTCCATATATGGTATAATATCAGCCGTTGCTGGACGTTGTGTTATTAAAAACACTGGCCAATTCTCAATCGGAAATTGTAGAACGCAAATTGGAGGGATAGAAAATGGCTGCAAAAAATACGGGATTGCTCAAAAAGTGGATGTATGTGGCCCTTTGTTTGCTGATAGTGCCGGCGTTATTTACAATTATCGTTACGGTGAACTGTGCAAAGGAGCCGGAGACTGTTGTAGCTTCGCAGGAGACAGAAGCAGATACAAATCAGGCACCAGCCGAGCCGAACCGACAGCCCGAGCAAGAGCAAAAAGACCCGAACGATAAAAGCCCACTTCGTCTTGAGCACAAACATCCGGCCTTTAAAGAGCGGACCAAAGAGCGGGCAGGAATGGTTGCCCGGCAAATCCAGGCGCGGGACGTCAACGACCCCAATGTCCTAAAGGCGATGCGAATCGTGCCCCGCCACGCCTTCATTCGGCCCACCGAGCAGCGCTATGCCTACATCGACAACCC
>JBDRTM010000137.1:0-2118 GCA_043824065.1 Planctomycetota bacterium
TGAGTTCGAACTCAATTTGTGCGGGACACGGCGGCAGCGGCCTAATTCGTGCGGGGCAGGCGGGGTTAAATATAACGACATAAATCCCGCGTTTACACTTGGGGCTCTGTTTTCAATATCACCTGCTGAGGATGCGGGTGATCTTGCCGGCGAGAATGAGCTGCTCTTTGTCCTTCGGTAATCTGAGCAGGCGGATTTTATAAAGCTCGACCCGTGAGTCCACCAGTGGGCCATCCGAGCCGAAGATAAGCTTTTCCGGGGGGAGCTGGCGGGCGGCACGCTCAAGATACGTGAAGAAGACCACGGAGGAGGTGTCCAGGTAAAGGTTCGCAAACTTCTTCGATGCCTCAATGGCACGAACATGCTCGTTCCAATTGCGTGAGGCGAAGCTTCCCAGATGGGCCAGGATGAAAGAGACCTCAGGATAAGACTGAACTACCTCAAGGCTGTCGCTAACATTCGGCGGGTGGAAGAGGATGGGGATTTTCAGCTCGGCCGCCGTTTCGGCCATTTCCTTCGTTGGTACGCCGTGGAGTTTCAATCCTCTGAGGCCAAGCTCACGGACTTCGCGATGCAGCATTTTTCGGATTTTGCCTGCTTCGGTCCTGGAGTCATGCTTGGCGAAACCAATGAACTTGTCGGGCCATCGCCGCACGTAAGAAGCAATCTCCTCATTGGCCTTGCGGTAGGTTGCGTTGTTGATTGGGAAGATGATTGTCTGAGTAATCCCCACCTCTTTTGCCCGACTCAGGGTCCACTTGGGGTCATTGTACGTAGTCCACGGGTCGCTCGTCGGGTCCTTCTTGGCATAGTTGATACCCCTGCCGGCATGGCAGTGGGCGTCGATCACCTTCGGGCGTTGGGAATCCTGAGTGCGGGCTGTGTGGACAGGCCCGGCTAAGGACAGGGAACCACTTAGAAGAATGCCTTTGAAAAAATCGCGTCGGTTCATGATATTTTCCTTTGCCTGGAAAAATTAGGGTTGTGTTGTCACTATCAGCAGAGCAATGGTGGGGCAAGCCCCACCCTACCGGACTTCGTTATCTTACGGGATACCCCGGAGAGATAATGCTTTGCTATCTCACGGGGTGAACTCGCAATGACCTTAAGGAATACCGAATTCGCCGTAAGCGAACCTTCGGTATCGAACAAGGAATATCGAATGACGAAGTGAGATTCTTCACTTCGCTGCCCCTACAGTCAGGGCCAAAAGGTTAAATTTTTCAGCAAGCTACCACGAGATATTACTGTCCCGGTAACGGCCAGTTCTCCGAAGGTGTCCGGGCAGACTTCATATATCTTTCAATCTTTGCAACAATTTCCGGATGCCGGTCGGCGATGTTGTGCTGCTCGGCGATATCGGTTTTCAGGTTGTAAAGCTCTATCGGGCCGTTGGGATTCTTGGCTACGTTCAGCCGAACACCCTTCCAGTCGCCCATGCGGACAGCCTGCTTCTTGCCCTGCTCGTGAAATTCCCAGTAAAGAAATTCGTGCTTTTTCTGGCTCCGGCCTTGACCCAGCAGCGTTGGAACCATAGAGATACCGTCAATACCTTCCGGACTCTCTATACCCGCCAGGTTACAACAGGTCGGCAGGAAGTCCCAGAACGCCGAGACGTGGTCGTTAATCGAGCCGGCTTTTATTTTGCCGGGCCAGCGTGCAATCGTCGGAACACGAATGCCGCCTTCGTATAAGGCACGTTTGTAGCCTCGCAGCAGGCCGGAGCTGTTGAAGAAATCCGGGTCCGCCCCGCCTTCTTTATGCGGGCCGTTGTCACTGGAGAAGAACACAAACGTATTTTCATCCAGCCCAAGGGCCTTGAGCTTTGCCATAAGTCTGCCGATGTCACGGTCCATTCGTGTTATCATCGCGGCGTGGCCTTTCTGCGGCTGGGGCCAATCCTTATCGGCATACGGCTCGAGCGAAGGCACTTCCATACCTTTGTTGCCCGCCTCGTTGTTCGCATGCGGAATCGTAAGAGCCAGATACAAAAAGAAAGGTCTATTTTTGTTCTTCTCAACGAAACCCAAAGCCTCTTCGGCAAACAAATCGTGCGAATACTCGACACGCTTTGTTGCGACGCCGCCGGGAGAGCGGTCACGTCCGCCGATGAGGTGA
>JBDRTM010000138.1:0-6768 GCA_043824065.1 Planctomycetota bacterium
AATTTCCGAAAGGCCAAAATGAACGTAAACTCATATAATACAACGGATTATGAAAATAAACGCAATTGGACACTTGGTCAAAACAAACCCAATTCAAACCCAATCAAACCCACTTTGCCGGATGCCCAAATGAATGTAAACTCACTTATAACAAAGGATTACAGAAAAAACGATGCTTTCACAGTCCGAAAAAACAAACCCAATTCAAACCCAATTTGCAAAAGGGTAAAATTGATGCAAAGTGTGTATTTACAAAGGATTATGAAGAAAAATGCGGATAAGGGCTATGAAAAAACAAACCCAAAACAAACCCAATTTCGAATCGCCGAACTGGCGGGCAAGGAGCAACCTATTGAAAATTAGCCGGTGAGCAGATCGAATTCTTCGCTGCTTAGAGATTGCCTCAATTTCTGCAGGGCAATCAGCTCGATTTGGCGGACTCTTTCCTTGCTCAAGCCGAGCTCTTCGCCGATTTGCTTCAAGGTTTTTGTTTCCTTTTTTATTGGCGAGCCGACCAGGCCAAAACGATTCAAAATTATATGCCGTTCGCGTTCGGTGAGATTGTCCTCTATAACCTGAGACAGGCTTTGGTGAGCTCGTTCCATTGCCGCGAAATCGGCTGCATCTTCGGCCCTCAAATCGCGATGGATACTTGCCAGCGAAGCTGTTGTGGCTTTATCGAGCCGGCCGGTCTGCGCAGGAACCTTACGGGCGAAATCCTTGGCTATGATCCAGGATGCGAAAGTAGCGAATCGAAAGCCCCTGGTATAATCGAATTTCTCAACCGCCTGCATCAGCGAGATATTACCCTCGCCGACCAAATCGAGCAAACTTGCCCCGCCGGCGGTATGCTTGCGTGCAACGCTGACCACAAGCCGCAGGTTCGCTTCAATTATTCTTCTTTTTATCTCTTCGGCCTGGGCTAAATAGTTTTCTATCTGACGTAGTCTTATGCCAGAGACGCGAGCCGGCTTTATGCCGCTGCGGGTTCGGCAGGCCAAGAATTTGAGGTAATTATATCTGCGGAACAACTCGACTTCATGTTCTCTATTGAGCACAGGCGTATTTTTCAAGGTCTGCAAATACTCCGGCAGGGAACCACGGGCTAATTCGAGCGGCTCTCCGTAAGTCCCGTAATCCCGGCAGGGATGCCTTTCGGCAGGGACACCTTGCGGCGTAGTCCCAAGGACAACATCCTTGCTGGCGAGCGGCTGGGTATTATCGATTGGCTCCGCCCCGCTACGGTCTTGGCCTTGCTGCTTCGGCGATTCATCCTTCGCAGTAGCTCTGCTACGGAGAACGGAAGCGCTTCGCAGAGACGAGTCGCCGAGACGAGCCAAAATCTTCTCTTCGGCATCTTCTTCAAGAAATTCATCGCTGGGGATAAATTCAATCTTTCTGGCCAGGAGTGCCTTTGTCCTCCGCCGATTTATAATCCGATATATCGAACTTCTATTCCTGTTGAATCGCCTCATCAGGTCTTTGACATCACAGTCTTGTTTGAACAGCTTGTAAATCTCGGCGGCCTGGGCCGGCTCAATTACACCGGTGGGCTGTGTAGAAATAGGTTTGTCGGGATTGGCCTTTTCGTAATTTAGCAGTGTGTATCTGATGGTTTCGTGGCACTTGCCGGTTTCAGTGCTTATCCTGTTTATAATCTGGCGGCGAGAGAGGTCCGTATCGGCGGTAAGTTTTGCAGCCTGCTTTATAATCCGTTGTTTTTGCTCATCCGTCAGTCGCGAATATCTTTTTGCCCTGGTGGCAAGGTCCGGGTTTGCTTTGAGGAATTTATCGACCGTTGACTGCAAAAAGCCGAAACGTCTCTTGCCGTCATCAAAAATGAATTTTCTCGCAATCAGACCTCGCTCTCGCCAGCGGTGGATGGTTTTTGTTGAAACGGCTAAGGTTTCTGCAAGCTCTTCGATAGTGTAAATTTTTTCGTCCTGCTCGGTAACGGGACGCGCTAGCCGGACGCTTAGCCTGGATATGAAAATCCGCAGGTCATCCAACAGCTCATCACCTTTTATCAGCTCCTGCGCCACTGGGCCTTTAGGGTGAAAACCGGTGATACGAAAAAATACAAACTCGAAAGGATATTTCTTTTCGGAATCGACAACCGCATAAAGCTCCTCCGCGGCGTCAAGCTGGGTGCGACGCTTGTTTTCGGGCGTAAATCGAAGCTGCAGCAGCAATTGAGCTAAACTTTGACTCTTTATCTTTCGCATAACCAAGTGTCCATTTTACCAGAATAGGGCGCAAAAAAACAGCCTATAAAACAAATCATAGAAATTTAGTGCGCTCGATATGCACCCGCTTTGAAAACGTTACCAATTTTCGAGATTTTTATAAGGTGCTGATTCTAAAGGGTTTATGGAATGAGAATTTCGCAGAATTTGGAGATAACGGGTTGTTGAGTTGTACAACGGTTGTAGGCGCCAACTCGCAAAAATGGGGGATATTTTAGGGGTGCCTTGTCACTGTTCTATAGCTTCCGTTTGCGGCAGCTTTTTTCGCCACTCTTCAGCTTTTTCTGGCTTGCCCCAGGCTTCGTAGAGTTCTATCAGATGCTGTCATGATTTCAATGTGTGTGGGTGAAAGATTCACAAAATCAATCACACACCGGGTGGTTTTTTGAAATCCGGCTTGATTTAACAGAATCCGCCTACTATAATCAAGCTCACAATTCGTCATATTTATTAAAAGGTTGTTGCAATGATTAACTGCACCGAGGAAAACGGAACTAACGAAAAATTATTCTCAGTCTTAAGAGACAGGTTATGCTCGATAAGTTATCAGGCAGATTTGTGCTAATCCGAACAACAACCAGAGTCTTCGCGGTGACCTTCGTTGTACTTTTCACTCTGGCTGCATTCGTTCCTCTTCGAGGTCAATCCCAGCAAAACTCTGCAACGATCGCCGGTGGAGCACAGGACGCCAACTCAGCCACTCTGAATTCTGCGGTCACTCAAGAGGCGGCGACTACAGATGCCACTGAACAGCTAACTGAGGAGAAACTCCAGGCGAGGAAGAAGCAAATAACCGAATCGCAAGAGTTGAGCGACGAGGTCAAGGCGAAAATTGGAGAGGTTTACGACAAAGCAATCGCCCAATTGAAATCTGCAGCCGAATTCGAAGCAAAGAGACAACAATACAGCCAGGCTCGGAAAGATACCCCTGGCAGTTTGGCCAAGTTTAAGGAACTTCTCGCCGCGCAAGCCGGTGCTGCCGCACCTGAAGCCGGGCCTGAAACCACGCAGACACAAGCCGAGCAAGCCTTCGTAACGGCAAGGCTGAACCTCGAGGAAGCCAAGAAAAACGTAGTCAATCTGGAAAACGAACCAAAGCGAAGGGCCGAACGTAAGACCAAAATTCCCGAGGAGACGAGCACGATTAAGAAGATGCTCGATGATGTCAAGAGCAAACTTGCAACTGGCGCAACTGAAGGGCAGACAATCGAAATGGCGCAGCCCAACCGGACATTACTGCTCGCCCAGCAGCGTTCCTGTGAGAGCCAGATAGCCACCAACACGGAAGAGCTGCTGTTCTATGAAGCCGCCCGGCGATCTTCTCACAGCTCGCAGAGACTTGGCGGCTCGGCAGTTAGCTGTGGCAGAGAAGGCGGTGGAATTTTGGCAGCAAAAGGTAAACGACTTGCGGCAGAAGGAGGCTGATGCTGCCAGGAAGGAGGCCATCCGCGCGAGAGAAGAAACGAGGTATGCCCATCCCGCCATCCAGGCAATCGCACAAAAAAACGCAGAGTTTGCAGAAACGCAGACCGAGCTTGTGGCGAAGGTTGAGGCAGTCACGAAGTATTCTGAGTCAATAGACGCCAGGCTTGCAGCCGTGAAAAAGAGCTTTGAGGAAGTAAGTGCCAAAGTCAATACAGCCGGGAAAGTAACAGATGCAATGGGGATGGCTCTGCTGGGCCAGCGTGAGAAGCTGCCTGATATAAGAGAAAACCAAAAACGGATGCGAAGCAGACCGTCGGAAATTTCGTTGGCTCAGTTCCATGGGATGGAGCGCGATAAGGAATGGTCGGACCTGAGCGATCTCACAGAGGAGATGGAAGCAGTCCTAGCCCAGCTCGATCCTTCTGTCGGTGAGGCGGAACGTGAGGCCATCAAAAAGGAGGCGACAAACTACTACGAAAGTCAGCGTAAAACGCTAAGAGCGATAGCGGACCTCCACTGGGATTACTCCACCAAGCTGGCAAACCTTGACGCCATAGAGCGGCAGTACGTTGACATTGTTCTGGCGTATGCAGATTTCATAGATGCGAACATTCTGTGGGTCAAGAGTAGCCTGGTATTTCGTTTGTCCGACCTTAATGCGAGTTTGTTTGCTTTGGGTTGGCTGCTTTCTCCGGCGAACTGGCACCAGGTTGCAATCAATCTTTGGACAGATTTCAAGGAAGACGTCTGGGCTTATCTGGCAGTCTTGCTGGTTGTCTTTTTGTTGGTCGTGCTTCATCCAAAAGCGCATAGGGCAGTTGAGATTATCTCAAAGCGGGTCAGTCGAGTGCAAACCGACAGCTTCCTGCATACGCTTAAGACACTCGGGCTTACGATTTTTCTGGCTTCTACGTGGCCCATAGTCCTCTTTTTGTTTCACTGGCGTCTGTCTTCGAGCGCTTTCGATGATGACTTCTCGCAGGCGCTCGCTTGGGGTTTACGGGCACTCGTGCCGGTTGTTTTCATGCTGGGCTTTCTTCGCCACTTCTCGATGCCGCACGGTCTGGCTCAGGATCACCTGCGCATGCGCCATGAACCACTGTTTTTCTTTAGGCGACTGCTCGGCTTGTACTTTATTCTGGCGATTCCTGTCATATTTATAATCGAAGTCATGCAGACCCAGCAGACCGGCGAACAATGGTACAACTCAGCGGGTCGTTTGTTCTTTATGTTCGGTCTTTTGGCACTTGCATTGTTTCTGCTCATCCTGCTGAACCCAACAGGCACGCTGATGAAACCATACCTTAAGCAGAGACACGGCGGCTGGATGGAACGTCTTCGCTACGTCTGGTATCCGCTTTGCTTTATCCTTCCGGTGGTCTTTGCCATCCTGGCGGGTATGGGCTATTTCTACGCGGCACGGCAGCTCTCCGAGAAGCTTGTTATAACAATCATCCTGATATTGCTGGCGATCCTGGTCAGAGCCATGTTTGTCCGCTGGTTGATGGTTGCGCAACGAAAGCTTGCTCTGCTGGAACGCCAAAAACTCGAGGCCGCCGAACAAGAGCAGCAGAACCAGGGAGAATCTGCTTCGGCAAAAGAATCTCAGCAAAGCAAGGCAAAAGACGAGACCTCAATTTTTCAGATATCGCAGCAAACCCGCCGGCTGATCGATGTGATTACGGTATTCCTGCCTATCGGCGGAATCTGGTACGTCTGGAAGGATGTCTTACCCGCTCTCGGTGAATTGGCGAGAATCGAGCTTTGGAAAATGAGTGCCGAGGAAATCGTGACTCTCGGATCGCTGACGATGGCGTTGTTTCTGGCGGCGTTGACCGTGATTGTTACACGGAACGTTCCCGGTCTGCTTGAGATTATCGTATTAAGGCGGCTGCCCCTCGACCGCGGCGTGCGCTTTGCGATAACGACGCTTTTCCGCTATACACTTGCAGTCATAGGAACGGTGCTGGCCTTCGGTAAAATTGGAATAGGCTGGTCGAAGGTTCAATGGCTTGTAGCCGCGATGACTGTCGGGCTGGGTTTCGGTCTGCAGGAGATATTCGCCAACTTCGTTAGCGGCCTGATTATACTTTTCGAGCAGCCGATCCGTGTCGATGACGTAGTAACAATAAGCGAGGTCACGGGGAGAGTGGCCAAGATAAGAATTCGTGCAACGACCATTCGCAGATGGGACCAGCGTGAGCTTGTTGTGCCTAATAAGGAGTTTATTACAGGCCATCTGATAAACTGGACCTTGTCCGATAATGTTCTGCGCCGGGAGTTCCTCGTAGGTATCGCCTATGGCTCGGACACAGCCAAAGCTGAGAGAATTCTCTATGAGGTTGCAAGAGCGAATCCCCTGGTATTGGAGGACCCGAAACCGATGGTTATTTTCAAGGCCTTTGGAGATAACAGCCTGGAGTTCGAGCTGCGCGTTTACATCGCAGGTATAGATAACTATGTCCCGGTCTGGCACGGTATCAACTGCGCCATCAATCAAGAGTTCCGAAAGGCGGGAATCGAGATTGCATTTCCACAGCGCGATATTCATATCCGCTCTGTCGATAAAAGCATACCCATCGACACTAAAAGAAAACAGCAGTAGCCTTCAAGCGTTCTCTTAGAAAATCCGTCATAGATAATCCTGTATTAGTTGTACCAACGGTTGTATTTTTCTAATAAGGCAACCACACTCTAAATTCATAACTAACTGCGAGACATTAGCTTGTGATTATTATATGAGTTGAAATAGAAACGGCCATTGAATACTTCGACCCATTCGACAAAGCTCAGGGCAGGCTTTGCTCAGTACAGGTTTGTTTCGGATTTCGATATTCGAATTTCGAGTTTATAATACTGAAGTCTTCGCCTGAAGGCAAGGGATTTTCTCCCATTCCCCGAATGGGACATTAAGAGGTTCTCTGCTTGTGCTCTTGTGTACTTACTTTAGGCAACAAGGCTTTTGGCCATATCGACAGCCGAAGCGGCGTCGGCCGCGTAGCCGTCGGCGCCAATTTTATCTGCGTAACCCTGTGTTACCGGTGCGCCGCCTATCATAATCTTGGCTGAAACACCGGCCTCCTTTAGTGCCTTTATA
>JBDRTM010000139.1:0-3345 GCA_043824065.1 Planctomycetota bacterium
GACACCGACAAACAAGCTTCTACAACTGGGCAACTTTAGCTCACTTTAGGCACTTTAGCTCACTTTAGGCACTCCAAACTTTAATTCGTCGTCTCCCAGAGAATCAGGCCCATTTCATAAGGATTAACCAGGTCGTCGTGCATAGGCAAAACTCTCACAGCCACGCCGTGTTGGCCTGTGTTTCTACAAGGCATCGAGCCTACAAACCAGTGTTCGCCTTGCTGCTCAGCCGCTTCCTTATAATCCATTCTCAAAGCGGAGCCTCGCCTTATATTACCCCAAGTATCAACAGGACCATGATAAAGCTCAACTGAAATATTATCCGGGCTAATCCTGCCCAGCTTAACCAAGGCCCTGACGCATAACTGCGAGCCAACTTTTAATTGGGGCTGTTTGGGATTTAGCTGTTCGTTACCATTGCCGTTGTGAACTTCCATTACCACATCTTTGACGGCGAACTCGGACCAGGCTTCTCTCATCTGGGCCTTCCACTTTGAAAACTCCCTGGCTCTGCTGCAATCTGTCGCAGTCAGATAGCTGTATTTGGCCAGAGCGGGATTGTAGAACCTTCGCGTATATTCAGCAACCATTCTGTGCGTGTTGAACCGTGGCGCTATCCACTTGATAGAATTTTTTACTCTGCGTATCCAGGCCCGGGGCAAATTGTCAGTCGAGCGGGTGTAAAACAGCGGAATAACCTCATTTTCCAAAATATTATAAATAGCTAATGACTCAAGCCTATCTCGATAATCCTCATCCTTATAGCTCTGGCCTGCGCCAATGGCCCAGCCACCTTCAGGCGTGTAACCCTCGCACCACCAGCCGTCTAAAGTGCTCATATTCAGTGCACCATTGACCGCTACTTTCATACCACTTGTGCCGCTGGCCTCCATCGGTCTTCGTGGATTGTTAAGCCAGAGGTCAACACCGCAAAGCAAAATCCTTGCCATATCAATATCGTAGTTTTCCAAAAATACCAAACGGCGTGTGACGTTGTGCTGGTTTGCAAAGTTAACAATCTGACGTATAATGTCCTTGCCTTCCGAGTCCTTTGGGTGAGCCTTACCCGCAAAAATAATCTGAATAGGCCGTTCGGGGTCGGTAAGCATCTTTACAAGTCGCTCCGGGTCTCTAAGCAGCAGATTGCCCCTTTTATAGCCGGCAAATCTTCTGGCAAAACCGACGGTCAGCACCTCGGGATCAAGAATCTCCTCGGCGCGGTTCATTTCGGAATGGTAAGTGCCTCTGCGTTCCATCTGGGCCTTAAGTCGGTTGCGTGCAAAAACAATTAACTGCTCTTTACATCGCTGATGTATTTGCCAGAATTCCTCATCAGGAATTTGCTCGACCTTATCCCAGAGTTGCTTATCCATAGTTTCATCGGCCCAATTCGGACCAAGGTACCTTTCATACAAAGAGTTCATCTCACCTGATAACCAGTTTTTTATGTGAATACCATTCGTAATCGATTTTATAGGCACCTCATCGAGAGGAAGTCCCGGCCAAATGCTGCCCCATATCCCACGTGATATATGACTATGCAATTTACTTACGCCGTTCGTATAACCGCTCAAGCGTAAGGCCAAAATTGTCATTTTAAATGTCTCACTATCATCGTCAGGAAGTATTCTTCCCAATGACAAAAACCGTGCCCTATTTATGCCGAGCTTTGGGAAATAACCACCGAAATATTTATCCATCAACGCCACATGAAATTCATCAAGCCCGGCTCTAACAGATGTATGCATCGTAAAAACGTTGCCCGCTCTTGTCGCTTCCATGGCCTCATCAAAAGTCATATTCTTGGCGGTTCGCAATTCACGGATTCTCTCCAGCGCCATAAAGGCAGCGTGCCCTTCATTCATATGACATACGGTTGGAGTAATATCCATTGCGGTCAGGGCCTTTAAACCGCCAATTCCCAACATAATCTCCTGGCGAATCCGCAGCTCGCGGTCGCCGCCATAGAGACTGCAGGTAATCATACGGTCCGCCGAAGAATTCGCTGGCACGTTCGTATCCAGTAGATATAACTTCACCCTGCCAATGGAAACACACCAAACTTGTGCCACTACACATCTGCCTGAATATTCAACGCTGATTGTTAAGGGCCGACCGCTTTCTTTGCGAACAAGCTCTATTGGCATACTATAGAAATCATTCTCTATATATTCCTCCCGCTGCTCACCTTCGACGCTCAAAAACTGGCGGAAATAACCCTTCTGATACAAAAGACCGACGCCCACCAATGGAACACCGAGGTCAGAAGAACTTTTTAGGTGGTCTCCTGCCAGGACTCCTAAGCCACCTGCATAAATTGGCAAACATTCATGAATGCTAAATTCTGCACTAAAATAGGCAATAATTGGTTCGGTGGATGTTGAACAAACCTTTTCGTACCAGGTCGGTCTATTAAGATATGATTTGAGCTTTTCGGCGGCGTTCTGCAGCTGACCCAAAAAGCCCTGATTTTCCGCCAGTTTGTCCAATTTTTCCTGCGAAATATTGCCAAGCAATTTCACCGGATTGTGCCCGCAAGCCGACCATAAATCACTATCAACACGTTTGAATAATTCTGCAAACTCAGGGTTCCAGCACCAAAACATATTTTTAGCGATAACCTCAAGGTTCTTTATAGGCTCGGACAACGCCGGCAAAACGGTGAAGCTTCTGACGCCTGGCATTCTTAGTCCTCCACAATTTAGGTCAAATAGGGATTCTCCATTAGTTTCCGTTTAATTTTAATCGACAAATATATTGATTGTCTTAACCCGAAAAACCAAAGCAAATGCTAAGTTTGTCAAATTTGAAATGTCCGATATATCCCCCCACTTTATGGAAAAAACAAAAAAAAGGCCTGAACAAACAGGCCTTTTATCTTAGTTGCGTGGCCCTCCTCCACGAGTGCCGTAAAAAAGCGTTTGAAAAGGACCCTTTACTTCCAAGTGGGCAATCGTTGCTTGTGTCCGAAAGTCCTATCGGGTAGGCTTTTCCGATCCATCAAGACCTGATTTCCCTGAGTACGGGTATCGGTTCTTTCAAACACCTGCTTCCTATACGAACACCGCAGGGGTCAGCCCGCAACATTGTTTTATAACAGATTACAAATGAAAAGTCAATAAAATAGCAACATAATTCAGGTAAATAATTAAATTCTTCGGCCTTTCTCTTTATTGGTTTTTCGGCTTTTAGGGCCTTTTTTCTAAAGTCAAATTCAGACTTAAAATTAAAATAGCCACATTCGGTGTTTGCGGCTAACCAAAACCTTAGGACTTGTAAATAAATTATCTTCCATTTTTGGCTGGCTGCGGCTTCGGCTGGCGGTGTCAGCAAAACTCGGACTAC
>JBDRTM010000140.1:0-27500 GCA_043824065.1 Planctomycetota bacterium
TGAGCAGGAGGAGGAAGAAGAAGAGGACATTTGATTAATGCTCTGTTAAGGCTCAAATGAAGGTTTGTCATTCCCGCTAAACCTGTCCTGAGCAGAGTCGAAGGAGCGGGAATCCAGTTTTTAATCGTCGCGAGACCCAACCTGTCTGGGCGTGCCAATCTCGTTCTGAATTCTTCGCTTTACGTTTTCGCTTTTTGCTGACCGTGTTTTACCAATCCCATCGACAGTCCCAAAATTATAAATGCTCCGGCCGGCATTCTTATTATAGCTCATGGCACGAACTCCTTGCTTTCTTTTTGCTGGTCGAGTTCACCAGTCCTAACATCAGTCCTAAAGTTATAAATGCCCCTACCGGCATGCCCATTGCCGCCCACGGTACAAACCAACCACCTTCTTTGAGCAGAGCAAGTATCTGTATTTCGAATATTGCACCGGTTGCCAGCAGCTCCCTGACACCGGCTAAAACACACAACGTAAGTGTAAAGCCGGCACCCATTCCCAGCGCATCGATGACACTTATAATAAGGCCATTTTTACTGGCACAAGCCTCAGCACGGCAAATGATAATGCAGTTGACTATAATCAGCGGAACATAAGGCCCAAGTGTCTCACTCATCTCTGGCACAAACGCCTTCAAAAATAAATCCGCTATAGTAACGAAAGTTGCTATTGTCAATGTAAACATCAATATTCGCAGATGTGGCTTAAGAAGGTTGCGCATCAGGCTGACTATAATGTTGCTGCAGACAAGCACAAAGATTACACAAAGACCCATAGTCAGGGCCGGCTTGACCGCAGCCGTAACCGCCAATGTCGGACACATCCCTAATAGCAGCCGAAACACCGGATTCTCACGCCACAAGCCGGCCAAAAGCGTCTGTCCGTAAAGTGCAGTTCTAACTTCACTCTTGTTTGTCATTACCGATTTGTCCTTTTTGTTGCATCTGTTCCTTAATCTGGGTCAAGAAACTATTGATTATTTCGACCACTGCTTCGCTGCTTACAGTAGCCCCGCTTATCGCAACGATTTCAGCGTCGATGTTCTCGGGCTCGCCTGACGTTACAAGCTTGAGCTCCTCAACCGGAGCACCCGCAAACTGGTCCCGGTAGTAGTCGTATTTTATCTGGTCGCCGAAACCGGGCGTCTCATTGCTTAACAGGACATCGAAACCTGCGAGCTTTTCAAAATCCTTGTCCACAGCAACAACCAGCTCAATCTTGTCCGCAAAACCTGAACCGGCGGCATTAAAAGCCCAGCCGACACATTCACCTGCCTCCGACATAGCTCTATAAACTTCAACTTTCTCTTTTTTGCCCCGGATCGACTCAATTTCGATTTCTGTGTCTAAAACAAAGTCTTTAGCTTCCGGCAGCAGAACACCAACTAACCGATTGCGCTTGTTGATTTTGTTCTGCTCTATCCTTGGTGACAGCGCAGCGTTAGTTACCGCTATCAGCAGCCCAAAGAAAAACGACGCCACAATCAACAGCCAGCTTTGCTGAATAAAATGTTTTATTTTAAGCATTTATAAAACCTTCTTTGTCACAGAGACATAGAAAACTGTAAAGTGCTTAAAGTGACACTTACGTGTCATCCTGAGGCGAAAGAAAGCTTGCCCTGAGCGTAGCCGAAGGGCCGAAGGATCTGGCCAACGAAAAAGAGACTCTTCGCTTCGCTCAGAATGACATCTTTGCTGTCACTTTAGCTCACTTAATTTCACTTTAGCTCACTTTAGTTCACTTTTAAAAAGTCTACTTACTTGCAGCAGATGTAAAAATACCAAGTAATTCACCGCATTCTTCATATTCCCACTTCATTTTTGCCCAGGATAGCCAATTTAGCTTTACAATTACTTCCAGCCAGTATTGTGTTTCACTGGCTTCACTTTCACAAATCTTAATCTTGCTTCTAAAATCGGCTTTGCTCCTGGCTCGATTGGCTTCTCGATAATTTGCACCGATGGAGGTTCCGGACTTTGTCATCTGAGTTCTTATTACCCTTCCTTCGGGTGTATTTGGTAAAGTTCTCGATAAACGGATTATGCGCACGCCGAACTCTCGTGTTCGTTTTTCAAGCTCCTTGGCAAATTCTTTATTATCCATAACTTTAGCTCACTTTAGGCACTTTAGCTCACTTTAGGCACTTTAGCTCACTTTAGGCACTTTAGCTCACTTTAGGCACTTTAGCTCACTTGATTTTGCTTCGTACTTCGGATTTCTAATTTTATATCCGCCATTCTTATCGAGCAGGTATTCTCAAACTCAACCCAACAGCAAGATAGTCTTCGTTCCCTAAAATATCGGCATTTATCTCACATAACTCCTTGTAGCGAGTACCATCTCCAAGCTGTTGGGCGGCAATTCGCCATAAACTATCACCTTCCCGTACAACGTATTGCTTGCTCCGCATCGCCCTGGGTGTCTTAGTTTTATCAGACGAAGTAAGTTTACTGCCGATGGATTTCACTTTCTCGAACAGCGACCCTGAAAATACGCTGGCTGATTTATCTATGAGCGGCGGGATAGTAAGTTTTTGCCCGACATAAATCTCATCGAGTGATTTCAACAATTTGCGATTGGCCTCGAATATCCGGGCAACGTTTACTTTCTTATTACCCTCATCTGGGCCGTAAAATTTTTGCGCTATGATAGCCAGGTTATCATCTTCGCTAACTACATAGGTCATTGGCAAAGCGGGCTTGGGTTTATTGACTTTGTTTTTCTCGTTGGTATCCGACTCCGGAGCAGCCGGCTTGGTCCTATCAATGGGAGTTTCTACAATCAAGTCATCTTTCACAATCGAAGTGCCTTGCGAAAAGGGCATTTTGAAGCGAACTGCTCCCTCGTTCTTTGAGACGACCGGCACTTCATCAGCACGTTCTTGTGGGACCCGCTCTACAAGATCGAACACCGCCTGAGCTTTACGTTCCTTGGCTGCAATACCCATCGAGTCGTTCGGCGAGCTGACCATATTAGTTGTCAGCTCATTATTGTTTGTGTTACTGCGAAAGCGCGGCAGGCCGTTTATTATAAATGCAATTATAAATATAAAGACCAAACCTAACAGCAACCCAATCTTGGCATCGGAAGTCATAATGAAACTCCATATTATTGTTTCTGTGCAATCCTTAATTTTGCGCTTCTTGCCCGACGATTTTCAGCAATTTCCTCTCGCGTTGCCACAATCGGTTTTTTCGTAATGACCCTGTAAATACTGTCCTTTTCGTTTTGCTTAAAATCGTTTTTAACCAATCTATCTTCCAGACTGTGATAGCTAATGACTGCTATATAACCATTGTTGTTCAGCAGCTCCGGCACCGAAGCAAGCAGCATCTTCAAATTCTCTAATTCGTCATTGACCGCAATTCTCAGCGATTGGAAAGTCCTGGTTGCCGGGTGTATCTTACTTTTTCGGCCTCGCCGGGCCCTTCCCAGCGCCTTGCAGACTATCTTTGCTAATTGGCCGGTCGTGGTTATCGGTCCACTTTCTCGTTCCCGCACGATAAACCGTGCAATTCGCCGTGAGGCCCTGTCCTGGCCGAATTTGTAAATCAAATCAGCCAGGGATTTTTCGTCCGCCTTATTAACTATATCGGCAGCGGTGCTCTTTAATCTTTTGTCAATTCTCATATCCAGCGGCATATCGTGAAGAAAACTAAGCCCCATCCGGTTATCAGCCAACTGTGCCGAACAAAGCCCCAAATCCGCAAATATGAAATCAACCTTATCTATACCCTGCTCATGGACCTGCTCGCTGATTAGAGAAAAATTCGAATGAAGCAAAATAACCTTACAGGCAAGGTCCTTTAATATAAATTGAGCCCTTCGGACAGCATTTGTATCAACATCCAGGCCTACGATAACTCCCTCAGGGCCCAAGGTCTTGCCGAACAGATAACTATGACCTCCCTGTCCTATGGTCGCATCGACCATCACGCCATCCGGTGGCAGTTTTATCTGCCCGGCCAATGTCTCAGCGAGAACCGGAATATGCTCTATTATCGAGCCATTCACTTCTATCGTATCGCATATATCGTATAACGTATTTTACATCGCGTATATCGTATCGCGTTCCGATTCATCAGAACTTTCCACAATACTTAGAAACTATTTCAAAACACAATTTGTCATTCTGAGCGCAGCGAAGAATCTCTTATTTCTGCCAGCCAGACCCTTCGCTTCGCTCAGGGCGACAGTTTTGAGATAGTTTCTTAATACGCACTACGCACCACGTTTCAGCCTATAGCTATGGTGTTCTTCCGACTTTGAAGTTTCTCAACAGCGGGTGAAAATTCAATGCCGGAAAAAGTCTCGTCGATTTTCTTCAACCGTTCCAGCCGTTCTCCGATAATTGCCAGGGAGGCGAAAGTCCGTTCGTCAACCTCCCTTTCACCGACGAGACTTCCGGCAACAATCCGACAATGATTCGAATCCGTTCCAATCATTTTGCCTCCACTTAAAAATTAAATATCTTCGCTCTGCTCGTGCAGGACAACCTGCCGTGCCTGCGACATCTGTTTCTGATATTGAGCCATATGGTCTGAAAGATATTGTTCCCAGCTTTCACTGTTCCACAGCTCGATATGGTCTCTAACGCCGATAAGTGTAATGTGGTCTTTCAATCCCGCCCTCTTTCGCAATCTTTCATTCAGGAGCAATCGGCCCTGGCCGTCCAGCTCCACCTTGCTGGCCAAAGCAAAGCTGATTCGCTCGAACGCCACAGCCTCATCAGGGGCGGCAGTGCCGGGTGTAACTGCAAGAGCTATCTGCTCGAAAT
This sequence comes from Planctomycetota bacterium, assembly GCA_043824065.1. GTDB lineage: Bacteria > Planctomycetota > Phycisphaerae > Sedimentisphaerales > Anaerobacaceae > NIOZ-UU13. The sequence continues at coordinate 4,778 of JBDRTM010000140.1, forward strand.
ACTTTTCGGGGTACAAACAAAGTATGCCGTTGGCGCCGAGGACAAGATAGAAATTGCTGCCGTGCTCATCGACATCAATCTGACTTCTCAGCTTGTTCGAGATGAGGACTCTGCTCTTGTTATCGACAACGTGCAGATATTCGCCTGTTAATAAAAGCATGGCATTAGTCCCACTTGATATATTCAATGTGGGAAATCGTACCACTTCCTACCACTTTGTCAACAAACAAATATACTTTTTTGAAAAATTTTATTATAGGACGATTCCTGAAAGGACATAATTCACGCAAACAAAAGTGCTTACGAAAATATAATACTTTTGGCAAAGCTGATTATTTTTCCCACCTCCCCGACCGTTTTCCACAGGGCACTGTAAATTTCGCAACAATTCATCCAAAACCTGGAAGAAAATCGAAGGCATATCGCAGGAGCGCTTAAAGAAAAGGGATTTTATAACAAAAGCGGGCGATGGGGATCGAACCCACATACTCGGCTTGGAAGGCCGATGCTCTGCCATTGAGCTACGCCCGCAATACAATTGATTCCGCCTATAGCGGATTCCCGCTGCGGCGTATCTTCGACTTCGATATTGATTATTTATTATTTATTATTTACAATTCGGCAATCGAATATAGGTATTTAACGATAAATAGTCAATGGTAAATTAGAAAATGAATATTTCTGAAATAGCGGCGGCAGCCGGGTCAGCCTCGATCCAACTGGCAGTGGCCAAGACCGATGTAAAGAACAGCGCTTTAGCCGAGATTGCCAGAGCACTGAAGCAGCACAGCGCTGAAATCGTCTCAGCCAACAAAGAGGACCTGGTCACGGCTGAAAAGAACAATCTGGCTGGACCTTTACTCAAACGGCTAAAGTTTGACGAAGGTAAAATAGCTGATGTTTGTGCCGGCATCGACAGTCTTATCAAAATTGATGACCCTGTTGGTAAAACAATCACTGCCACCGAACTCGACAAGGGGCTCGAACTTTACAAAGTCAGTTGTCCGATTGGCGTTATCGGCGTTGTTTTTGAATCTCGGCCGGACGCCCTGGTGCAAATCTCAACGCTTTGCTTAAAAAGCGGAAATGCCGTTCTGCTGAAAGGCGGAAGCGAAGCCGCAAAAACCAATAGAATCTTAGCCGAGACAATCTCCGAGGCGAGCGAAAAAGCCGGACTACCCAATGGATGGATTCAGCTATTGGAAACGCGCCAGGACGTTGCCCAGATGTTGGCCTTAGATGAATATATCGACCTTGTCATCCCCCGCGGGTCGAATGATTTCGTTCGTTATATTATGGACAATACCAATATACCCGTACTCGGGCACGCTGACGGTATATGCCACGTTTATATTGACAGCGATGCCGATTTGGATATGGCTGTGAATATCACTGTCGATTCCAAGTGCCAGTACGTTGCTGTCTGTAATGCCGCGGAAACGCTATTGGTAGATAATAAAATTGCTGAAAAGTTCCTGCCGAAAGTCAAAACCGCTCTTGAGGAAAAAGGCGTTCAGCTACGCGGCTGCGAGAAAACAGTATCAATAATCGACGTAAAGCCGGCGGTCGAAGAAGATTGGTCAACCGAGTATCTGGATTATATCCTTTCGATAAAAGTTGTCGATGGCCTTGAGAAGGCGATTGAGCATATTAACCATTTCGGGTCAGGACATACCGACAGCATTGTTACCGCTGATAAGGAAAAGGCCGAGAGGTTTATGGCCCTGGCGGATTCTGCAAATGTGCTCTGGAACTGCAGCACGCGCTTTGCCGACGGCTTCCGCTACGGGCTTGGCGCTGAAGTGGGTATCAGCACCAACAAGATACACGCCCGCGGGCCGGTAGGGCTGGAAGGGCTTGTCATTTATAAATGGAAACTCCTCGGCACCGGCCAGGTCGTAGCGGACTATTCCGGCAGCGAGGCAAAAAAAAAATTCACGCACCAGTGAATTGTGAGTGGTGAGTGGTGAGTGGTGAGTGGTGAGTAGTATGTAGTCGGTGGTTTAACCGCTGATTTACGCAATACAACATACGACATACGAGATACGAGCGACGAGATTATGCGGGACTTTAGTAAAGCAAAGCGAATAGTTATAAAAATCGGCACAAATATTCTGACGAAAAACGGTGGCATAGACGCCGCATACGTTCGCCGAATCGCCCGACAGATAAATTCACTGCTCAAAACCGGCAGGCAGGTCGTTATTATCAGCTCCGGCGCTATCGGAATGGGGAGAGGACAGTTATCAGGGTATCAGGATATCAGACTTCGGCGAGCTCAGTCGAGCCGGCCATCAGGTATGAGGCAGGGCCAGCTTGGGTCGGCAAGCAAGATAAAAGATATAAAGATGCGGCAGGCCTGTGCCGCTATCGGACAGCCACTACTTATGGCTGAATATAGAAAGTCGTTTGCCCGCTACGGTATTACCGTCGCCCAGGTCCTGCTGACCGCCGAGGTGCTAAATAACAGAAGGACCTATCTGAACCTTCGCAATTCCATCGAGGCACTGCTTAAATTGGCCGTGGTGCCAATCCTGAACGAGAATGACAGTGTAAGTACCGACGAAATCGGCTCGGCCTTCGGCGATAACGATAAACTAAGCGCCCTGGTCGCCAGCAAAATCGACGCCGACCTTTTGATTATGCTCAGTGACATCGACGCCCTTTACGATAAGAACCCGCAAAAATTCACTGATGCCAGGCCTATACACGCCGTGTTCGAGATAACCGGCGATATTATTCGAAACGCCGGAGGCAGGGGCAGCACCCACGGCACCGGCGGGATGAAAACCAAAATTGAAGCTGCGAAGATCGCCTCCAATGCCGGCTATCGGATAGTTTTAGCGGACGGCAGAGTGAAAAATATCATCGGCCGTATTGTGGCCGGTGAAGAGATAGGCACGGTCTTTATGCCGAAACGGAAGCTCTCAAATCGCTCGAGATGGATTCTCAACAGCAGTCCAGCCGGGACGATATTTATCGACGAGGGTGCTATGCAGGCAATCAAAAATCGCAAAAGTCTTCTGCCCAGCGGCGTAATTTCGGTAAAAGGCTCTTTCGAGGCCGGCTCGGTTATTATGCTAAATAATAACGCCAAGGCCGTAACGAGTATCGGCAGCACTCAGTTGAAGGCCTTAGCCGGCAAGCACAGCACCGAGATAAAAAAACTCCTCGGCCCCGAACACAGAGACGTCGTCGCAATCCCGGAAGATATCCTAATCATAGATTACTAAAGAGCATAAGAGCACAAGAGCATAAGGGCACAGGGATTAGGATTTTCATTGTCCCTGGGAAGTCAAAGACGATATATTCCCTGTTGCGGTGTGGGACCGCGTTTGAAAGGGCTGGATACCCGCTCCCCAATCGGAGTCGAGGACAAGCTACGACTTGCAGGGACAAGTTATTTCTTTTTCTTCTTGGCTTTCTTTTTGGTTGTTTTTTTCTTGGCTTTCTTTTTCTTTTTTGAGCGACAGCCACAAGTATTGCACATTTTCGTTTCTCCTACTTTAGGCTCTCTAAATCAAAATCCGTCAACAAGGCGAATGCGAATTTAAGATAAATGGCGGGGCAAGCCCCACCCTACCAAAACTTTAATCCAAAATCCGCTTACAAATCGCATCAATATATCAGTTATATTTATCGGCTGGGAAGAGGAAAGTCAATCAGGAAATTTTTTGAGCGTAAAGATAAGAACCCCCAGGATAAATCTGGGGGCTAAACATTTTTGTTTTTTGCCCCTTGTTTTCGCGGGGACAGGCTGGATCCCCGCTTAAGGCCCCCGATCAGGTCGAGGGCAAGCATGCGGGAACAAGAAAATCGCAAAAAATAACAAAAAAAGTACAAAACCGTAACAAAATGGTAACATTTGGTCGGCATAATCTGTGGAGTGGCAGATTGCAGTAATTCAATTTTTTTTGTTACCAAAAAGACTTCGCAGGCCTTATTTATAACAGAGGCGGTAAAATTATGAAGATTGTTGCGAGTATGGCGAGATGTGGGAAATATTAATTGAAAGGGAAGAAAAATGAAGAAAAATTATACGATAGTATTAGCTACCAAATAACTGTTCCTATGCAAACTAACATCGAATGTGCCAGCTCCTACGGCTCGATACAAACCGCTCTGCCGATTGTAGTGAAGGGCAAGATAAGCAGCAAACAAATTGAAGGAAGAATAGGTGAAGGAAATGGAAAGCTGAGTTTGAAGACCAGCTATGGCTCTATAAGAATTAGATAGTGTGCTTGGGATATTCCTGAATTTAACTCGGTTCTTTTATAAAACGCCCCCTCCGGTGAGGTTGTTGCACCAGATACGATTCCGGCGTATGGATGTTTTTTTTGTTACTATCAGGACTTCGCGTGCCTTATTTATGATAGAGTAAAATGTATATACCGAAAGAGACGTTTGACATTATATGCAATCCAAAGGCGTGGGAGTATTTGCAGATTGTCAGATGGGAAATGTCAACTGATTTAGGAGAAGCGAGAATGAAACTCTATAAACAAAGCGAGATTGCCCTTTTTGCCTGGCTGGTAGTGACGTCGTTTTTGCTTGTCGGATGTGTTATCAGCAAGACGGACGAACACTACACCGGCAGAGATAGGCCTATCGGAAACCAGACACTCAGACAGATTGAGTGCGGCCAGACGACAAAGGACTGGCTTGTGGCGGCACTTGGTGAACCTACCGAAAAACGTTTGACGGAAGACGGGACCGAGATCCTCAAGTACAGATGCATAATGAAAAAGGACAACGCCTTTGTTCTGTTTCCGATAATCATTGTCGATGATAAGGAAACAGACCACAGCGTTTCCTTCGAGATAAAAGACGGGATTGTGCAGCGGTACTGGAAGGAAGGATAGGAACCTGCAGCCAAAAGCAGTAGAATCCGCCCCCATAGATGTTGTTGTCATACCGGCAGATATTATAATTATTGACTATTGACGATTGACTATTGATTATTTAACATCATCACTTCAATAATAAATAACAAATAGTAAATGAGAACGGCCGGAGTGGCGGAATCGGCAGACGCGCGGGATTCAAAATCCCGTCCTGGCAACAGGGTGTGGGTTCGAGTCCCACCTCCGGCAGTTATTTCCACTTTTTCATTGTCAAAAACAGGGAAGGTTTCTATGGCTTTTTAAGGAACTTAATGGTAGAATGTTTTTATGCAATACAAATTTACTGACTATTTTGAGAAAGAAGTGTTGCGAAAACGACCGTATATCAAAAAAGAATGGTGTATTCAAGTATTAGAAAACCCGATCCGTGTTGAAGAGCAGGAAGGTAACCGTTTTCGATTTTGGGGTAATGTTGAACAATTAGAAGGAAGAGTACTGCGTGTAGTGACTCTTGAAGACAAAGTCACGATACATAACGCCTTTCCTGACAGGAGCTACAAGTCATGAAACTAAACTATTATCCAGAAACAGATTCTCTATATATCGATCTTGCCGAACGTCCGAGCACCGAAAGCAAGGAAGTTTCCAAAGGGATTGTTCTCGACTACGATTCAGAAGGTAACCTTGTCGGCATCGATATTGACAATGCCAGCAAGAAACTTGACCTAAAAAAACTTGTGCTAAGCAAACTGCCTTCGGACGTACAGAGCTTTTCAGCATAACTTGACACTCTTGGCAACAGGGTGTGGGTTCGAGTCCCACCTCCGGCAGTTATTCGTGATGCGTCGTGCACATATCGTATTGTGCAAAATTACACCGTGTGGAACTATTTTGTTACAAAAGGTGAGAGTTTGCGGAGCTGGTTTACAATGCCGGGCATTTTTTCGATTGTGTAATCGACCTCTTCCTCTGTGTTGTATCTGCTTAAGCTGAATCTTATCGAGCCGTGGGCGGCGGTGAAGGGTACGCCCATCGCGCGTAATACGTGGCTGGGTTCGAGTGAGCCGGAAGTGCAGGCTGAGCCGCTGCTGGCGCAAATGCCGTATTTATCAAGCATAAGCAGAATCGCTTCGCCCTCGATATACTCGAAGCTGATATTGGTCGTATTTGGCAGGCGATTTTCCCTGTCGCCGTTGAGCCGGGAGTCAGGGCACTTTTCTAATATTGCGTTTTCAAGTTTATCACGCAGGTCCTTGACTTTGCTGTTCTCCTGCTCGATATTCTTTGCTGCCAATTCGAACGCTTTACCGAGGCCGACAATTCCCGGCGTATTTTCGGTGCCGGCCCTTCGGCCTGCTTCCTGATGGCCACCCAACATAAACGGCGACAGGCGGGTCCCCTTGCGGACATACAAAACGCCCACGCCTTTCGGGGCGTGCAGTTTATGGCCGGAGAGACTGAGCAAATCGATATTGCTTTTCGAGAGGTCCAGCGGTATCTTACCAATCGCCTGCACTGCATCGGTGTGAAATATCACCCCCCTATCGGTAACTAATTCGGCGATTTTATCAATCGGAAATACTACGCCGGTTTCATTGTTTGCATACATTATCGTAACCAGAGCGGTATCATCATCGATTTGCTCGGCCAACTGCGCCAAGTCAAGTCGGCCTTGCTTATCCACTGCCAGCTCAACAACTGTATAGCCTTGATTTTCAAATTCGCGGCAAACCGTCAGCACAGCAGGATGCTCAATCCTGGTAGTTATGATTTTGCGTCTGTGCGGCAGCGCAGCCAACGTGCCTTTGATAGCGGTATTGTCACTTTCGGTGCCGCCGCTGGTAAATATAATCTCGCTCGGCTCACAACCAAGCAGGCCGGCCACTTGCTCGCGCGCCTGACGGATTCTACGGCCTATCTGTCCGCCAAACGTGTGCATACTCGAAGGATTACCGTAAAGCTCACAAAACAACGGCCTCATCTCTTCGAGCACCTGTTCAGCTACTTTTGTCGTGGCGTTGTTGTCAAAATATATGGTTCTCATTGCATTTAATCTTTCCTTAGCGCTAAGGTCCAAACCTGCGGTAAAACCGCCAAATAAAACCTGCGGTGAAACCGCAGGCTAAATATTTAGCCCCGCGTTTTACGCGGGGTTCTACGTCCTATGATTATGGGGCTGGCTTGCAGATTCTTTGTCTTCTTCGACAAAAAGCTGCTCGGAGACGAATTCCTTTAGTTTGGCTTCGACGACATCCTTCATCGTAAGCTCGGCCAGTCTGCACTGGGCGCACATTCCCCTGAATGCGACCACAACTTTATTTCCTTCAACATCTATTAGCTCGATATTTCCACCGTGAGCCCGCAGGGCCGGCCTGATTTGCTCATTTATTGTCTGTTGAATCAACTGTATCTTTTGAATATTGGTAAGTTTGCCAGCTCGTCGAGCTACTGTTACAGGGGCCTGTTTTATTTCATCCGGCTGTATCTTTTCTATCATTTTTTCAATTTCGCTCTGGCATCCTCCACAGCCGCCGCCTGCCTTGCAGTAATTCGTAACCTCTTCGACCGTTGTCAGGTTGTTTTCCCGTATTACTCTTTCGATTTCCTTGTCGGTTACGCCAAAACAGGTGCAGATAACATTACCTTCAAGCTCATGTTTTTTCTTTCCGCCGCTTTGGTAGTTTTCAATTGCCGCCTCAAGGGCTTCTCTGCCCATAACCGAGCAGTGCATCTTTTGTTCCGGCAGACCACCGAGATGCTCAGCAATATCTTTGTTGGTTACTTTTGTGGCCTCCTCCAGAGTCAGGCCTTTTATCATCTCAGTCAATACGGATGATGTTGCGATTGCGCTTGCACAGCCGAAGGTCTTGAACTTCGCATCGGTGATTCTGCCATTGGCATCGAGTTTGAACATCAGCTTCAGGGCATCGCCACAAGCTAAGGAGCCGACCTCACCGACGCCGTCCGGGTCCTCTATTTCGCCGACGTTTCGTGGGTTAAAAAAATGGTCCTTGAGTTTGTCTGTATATTCCCACATGATTAGTTTTGAGTCCTTAGTTTTGAGTTTTTAGTTTTTTTCGGCACATCTTGCCGCCTATCGTTGCCGGTTTTTACTATGCTGGTCAAAATCTTAACCAGTTCTTCTGAGGCCTCAATCAGTTTTTTACTTTCCTGCCTATCAAAAATTTCTGCATCTTTTATCAACCGCAGCCAGTAATTCGCCTCTCTGGCCTCTTTTGAGGCAATAGACATTTTAGCAAAAAAATCTTTTCTGCTTTGCCCCGCCAACGCTTCTTCAACATTAGCACCGATACTTGTACCCGACCGCAAAAGCTGACTTGATATCTCAAAATGCTTTGCATTACGCAACCGGCCACACAGTTTTATAATCTGCAGAGCAAAATCATAACTTTTATGTTTGATAATACTCTCAGCCATCAACTCAAAACTCAACACTCAAAACTAAAAACTGCTTTCCAATGCCTGCTCGAAATCGGCTATTATGTCATCAATGTGTTCTGTGCCGACCGAAGCTCGAACATAATCGGCCGTTACACCGGCGGCAAGCTGCTCGGCTTCGTTAAGCTGCTGATGTGTTGTACTGGCCGGATGTATCACCAAAGTTTTGCTGTCACCAACATTGGCAAGGTGGCTGGCTAATTTTACATTGTTAATAAACTTAATACCGGCTTCTTTGCCGCCCTTGATTCCGAAACCAAGTATTGCACCCTGACCATTAGGGAGATATTTTTTTGCCAATTCATAATCCGGATGCGATTGTAATCCCGGATAATTTACCCAGGTGACCGTATCCTTCTTTTCGAGCCACTGTGCCAGTTTGAGTGCATTTTCAGAATGTCTGGCCATCCGCAGATGCAGTGTTTCCAGGCCCTGCAAAAAGAGAAACGCATTAAACGGTGACATACAGCTACCCATGTCCCTCAGAAACTGGGTCCTTGCCTTGATAATATATGCCAATTCGCCAAATGACTCGACATATTTGATACCGTGATAACTTGGATCCGGCTCAGTCAGGTCAGGATACCTGCCGTTTGTCCAGTCGAACTTGCCGGAATCGACGATGGCCCCGCCGATGCAGGTTCCGTGCCCGCCGATGAACTTGGTGCAGCTATGAACGACGATGTCGATACCATAGTCAATCGGCTTGAACAATATAGGTGTGGTGACGGTGCTGTCACAAATCACGGGCATACCGTTCTTGTGGGCGATGTCGGCAATCTTCTCGTATTGGAGGATGTCGTTTTTGGGATTGCCGATGCTTTCTATATAGACCAGCCGGGTATTATCCTTGATGGCCTTGGCAAAATTCTCCGGCTCTTTCGGGTCAACAAAGGTAACTTCAATGCCCAGTTTTCGGAAGGTCTGGCTAAACAATGTTACCGTGCCGCCATAGAGCGAATTCGAAGATACGATATGTCCTCCGGCGCCACAGATATTGAAGATGCTGACATATATTGCGGATTGTCCGGAGCTGAAACCAAGGCCGCCAACACCTCCTTCCATAGCTGCGATGCGTTTTTCAAATACGTCGGTGGTTGGATTCATCAATCGCGTATAGATATTGCCAAACTCTTTGAGTGCGAACAGATTGGCCGCGTGGTCGGTGTCCTTAAATACATAACTGGTCGTCTGATAAATAGGAACGGCCCTGCTCAAAGTATCTGAATCAACCTTTTGACCTGCGTGCAGAGCCAATGTCTCCACGCGATAGTCTGTCTTTTTGTCCATTTTATTACCTCATAAACGTCTAAGAAAGTGTATGAAAAGGCCATCTTGTCATTCTGAACGGAGCGAAGCGCAGTAAAGTCGAAGATCCGCTAAGGCGGGAATCTCGGTTTTCGCTCATTTGTTGGAGACCCTTCGCGGAGTTTATCCTCGAGCGCAGCGAAAGGCTCAGAGCCTGCCCTGAATTAGCCGCAGCCCTGAGCCCGTTCGGCTACGCTCAGGGTAAACTCCGTCGAATGGGTTGCCGAAGGGACGACAATGACAAAGAGCAGAACTTCCCATACACTTTCTAAAAGCATCACCGTTTCGCCGCTGGTATTCACGCTGCTGTATTCTTTTATTTTAGCACTTCCATTGTAACTTCTGCGACTCTTTTGCCGGACAGCAGCATGCCTCCAAACGTGGGGCCCATTCTTGGAAGACCAAATGTAGTTGCGACAGCCATTCCTGTTACAATCAAGCCCGGGTACACTTCTGTTGTATGTTCAACAACCGCGTCCTCTGATTCTTCGACCCACATAGCACCGAAACCTTTTATTTCCACAAGCCCTCGCTTTTCAAGTGATCGCACTACTACAGCATCGTGTCCTGTCGCATCAACTACGAGCTTGGATTCGATAGCAACGGGATCCACACAGGTAATCGCCCTGGGCAAAGCAGATACCGGCGTCCAGTTAATAACCACTCCACAGACCCTGTCTTCCCTTAACACCACATCCTCAAACTTCGTCATGTTCAATACCTTTACTCCGGCATCGCACGCCGCAGCAATCAATTTTGAACACGCATGTGGCCCATCAGCAACGTATAACCCTTCCGTTGCTTCCTTGTAGGGCACATCGATGTCATCGAGGATTGTCTGTGCAGGGGCCCTGACGGTTACCTTGTTCATCAGAAAGCCGCCTATCCAGAATCCTCCACCAAGGTAGTTGTTACTTTCGATAAGGAGTGTCTTTTGGCCCTGTCTGGCAAACTCCGTTGCGGCGACCAGTCCGCTGGGGCCGGCCCCAACAACAATCACATCGTTATCGATATGGTCTTCAAACTCTCTGGCAAATTCAGATACGATGGCCTTTGTTACATCCTTTTCAGATACTTTTGAAAAAATCATACTACTGTCTCCTTTCATGAATTTGATTTTGTACGGCGGTAACTTCCGCCTTGCCGGCGTGCACAGCCGGCCTTTCCAAATTATATTTAACGTTTTCGTCTACAGTTCATTCTCCGCTTGTAACGTAGATTACCTGCTCGGCAAACAGATTTGGTGCGAACCTTACCGGGCTCAGACGAGTCTTAATCAACGGAATCTTTTTTTCTACCTTAACAGCCAGTCTTTTACAGAACCGTTCGAAATCCTTTAGTGACAGACAATGTATATTCGGTGAGTTGTGCCACTCAAAGGGCAGCTGCTTGGTTACCGGGGCATTTCCCCCAAAAAACAACTGTACTCTGCACCGCCAATGAGCAAAGTTGGGAAAGCTCACAATCACCTTCCTGCCAACCCGCAGTAATTCGGCAAATACACTTTCAGTATCCTTCACTGTTTGCACCGTTTGTGACAGTATTACATAATCATAGCTTTTGTCAGCGTAATTTTCCAGCCTATGTTCGACATCGTGCTGAATAATAGATAGCCCCCGATTTACACAAGCCAAGACAAGGTCTTGCTCAAGCTCGATACCTTTACCTGTTATGTTCTTGTCGGCTATAAGATTTGCCAATAGCTCCCCGTCGCCGCAGCCGATGTCAAGAACTGTACTGTTTGGCTCTATCAGCGATTCAATCACATCATAGTCAACTCGGATTCGGTGAGCCTGTCCGAAATCATGTATTTGCATTTGTTCACTTCGGCCTCGCTCAATGCAAGCTTGTGCTCTTTTGTCCTTTTGAGCTTTTTTCACTCCCGGCCGATGCGTGGCATCTAAAAAGCCGGAAATAAAAGAGCCAAGTATTTCCGGCTCTAACAGGAATGCATCGTGACCGTACGGTGAGGTAATATCGCAATAACTAACATCTTTGTCATTAGCAACGAGCGCGTCAACTATTGCCCTGGATTGAGCAGGCGTAAAGAGCCAGTCGCTGGCAAAGCTAATTACCAGGAATCTGCACTTGGAATTTGCGAAGGCCTTCTTTAGAGACCCGTAATCTTTTTCCAGGTCGAAATAATCCGCTGCCTTGGTTATATAAAGATAACTGTTGGAGTCGAATCTCTCCACGAAGCTTTGCCCCTGATAAGCCAGGTATGTCTCAACGGCAAACTCAGCGTTGATATCGTAACTGTAGCTGTTAGCATTTCGCAACTCTCGCCCAAATTTTTCCCGCATACCCTGTTCTGACAGATAGGTTATGTGCCCGATCATACGGGCAATTGCCAGACCTCTGTCCGGGCCTTTTTCGTCGGTGTATTGCCCGCCGACAAAATTTGGATCTGCCAGTATCGCGTTTCGGCCCACCGCATCAAACGCAATCGATTGAGCCCCAAGATGCGTAGTTGTGGCAATTGGTAGGGCAGCTTTGACAAAGTCAGGATACTCAATCGCCCACTGCAAGACTTGCATCCCGCCTATCGAACCGCCAATCACCGCCAAAAGCTCTTTTATGCTGAGTTTATCGAGCAATATTTTTTGGACCTTGACCATATCAGCTATAGTGATAATCGGAAAATCCAGGCCGTATGGCTTGCCCGTAGCGGGATTAATCGAAGACGGTCCCGTCGTCCCGCTGCAGCCGCCGAGAAAATTCGAGCAGATAACAAAATACTTATTCGTATCGATTCCCTTGCCGGGCCCGACCATTATATCCCACCAGCCGGGCTTTCGGTCATCAGCATTGTTTACACCGGCTACGTGAGCATTGCCGCTGAGGGCATGGCAAATCAAAACAGCATTGTCCCCAGCCTCGTTAAGCTCGCCGTATGTCTCGTAGGCCACATCAATAGGAGCCAACGTCTTGCCGCACTCCAGCTCCAAGGGCTGCCGGGCTTCAGCGACGCGTATCACCTTCGTCTGCACAAGACCAACCGAGTTTTCTCCAATCGCTGTCATTTCTACCTCGCCGGCAGAACTTCTACCATTCTGTCAAGGGCCTTCCTTGCTTCTATTCTTATCCGGTCCGGCACGGTAATTTTATATTGCATATCCTCCAGCGAACCGATCAGCTTGTCTAAGGTAATCTTTTTCATATTAGGACAAACCGCCCTTTCACTGGCTGGGACAAATTCAGCTTCCGGGTTCTGTTTTTTCAAGGCATGAATTATTCCTATCTCGGTGGCTATTATGAACTGCCCTGCTGTGCTTTTAGCGGCAAACTTGAGCATTTGGCCGGTGCTCAGTAACTCGTGGGAAAGCTCTTTGACCGGCCCGGTACATTCCGGGTGCGCCATTACAATCGCATCCGGGTATTTCGCCCTGGCAGTCCTAATATCATCTTCGGTTATCACCACGTGTACGTGGCAATAACCGGGCCAGAGCACGAGGTCACGACCTGTTCTCTCGGCAACAAAGCTGCCAAGGTGCTGGTCCGGCACAAAAATAATACGCTTGTCTTCCGGCAAAGAGCTCACTATCTCAACTGCGTTAGCACTTGTGCAGCAATAATCGCTCTCGGCCTTGACCTCTGCGGAGCTATTAACATAACAGACTACCAGGGCATCGGGATGTTCCTGCTTCAGTTGGCGTAATTGCTCGGCAGTTATCATATCAGCCATTGGGCAGCCGGCAAATTTGTCCGGTAAAAGCACGGTCTTCTCCGGAGAAAGAATAGCAGCCGTTTCGGCCATAAATTGTACACCACAAAAGACGATTACGTCAGCATCGGTCTCGGCCGCCTTTATACTCAAACCCAAGGAATCACCGGTAAAATCAGCAAGGTCCTGTACCTCCCCGGGCTGATAGTTGTGGGCAAGTATTACCGCCCTGCGCATATCCTTTATTCGTTTGATTTTTTTAAGTAACTGTTCGTTCAAAATAAACCCCTCAAATAGCAACACGCCAAATACGAAATCCGAAGCACGAAACGATAACTCGTTAACTGGTGAGTGGTGAGTAGTGAGTAGTGAGTGGTGAGTAGTGAGTATTCAACTCACCAATTAACCACTCACCAATTAACCACTTAACTTACTCTGTTTCGGATTTCGATATTCGATATTCGAATTTCAAACTATAGTTTTTCACTTTTAGCTTTAAGTTCTAAGTTTCTTGTGTTTTGTGTACACCAAATCCGTATTGGCTACTGTAACCGTAACGCCGGCCGGTACCGATTCCTTTATCCAGACGTTGCCCCCAACCACTGAATTTTTTCCGATGACTATATCGCCTAATATGGTCGCCTCGGCGTAAATTGTTACATTGTCCTCTATTGTCGGATGCCTTTTGCCGCCCTTTATTATCCTTCCTCTCTCGTCTTTTGGAAAACTCATAGCTCCGAGAGTAGTGCCCTGATAGATTTTGACTTTGTCGCCTATGATAGTAGTTTCGCCTATCACAACACCTGTGCCGTGGTCGATAAAGAAGTTTTTGCCTATTTTTGCTCCGGGATGTATATCGATGCCGGTTTTGGAATGTGCACACTCGCTCATTATCCTTGGAACTAACGGCACCTGTTTGAGATACAATTCGTGAGCAATGCGATAGGTCGCAATCGCCGTGATACAAGGATAACTTATCACAATTTCCTCGTAAGACTTTGCCGCCGGGTCTCCGTCAAAAGCTGCACCGACATCGCCCTTCAGCATCTGTCTTATCTTCGGCATCTGAGTCAATAAATGCTGGGTAACATTCTCCGCCATTGTTCGGCAGTCACACCCTTCACATTTATCTATCTTGCACTGATATAGATAAGCCCGTTCTATCTGTTCGGAAAGCTCCGTATATATCTGACAGAGAATATCGCCGATAATGAAACTGATATTTGATTTTGTAACTGTCCTTTTTCCGGTATGGCCCGGAAAAAGCACTTCGGTTAGCAAATCAAGAATCTGAAGAATCTCGCCTCTGACGGGCAGATTAGAAGTATCGATGAAATTTATACCTGAATCACCCCGATAGGTCTGAGCAATCTTGCCAACCAGATTTTGGATTTTTTTGTCGGTCAACCTTCTTTTTCGCATTTTCGTATCCCCTCACAAGGGCAGGAGTTTTCTGCTGTTACCCAAACATTTCGGTGGAGATATATCTCTCGCCGGTGTCGGGAAAAATCACCACCATTGTTTTGCCTTCATTTTCCGGTCGCTGCGAAAGCTGACTCGCAGCCCACATCGCAGCGCCTGAGCTTATACCACCCAATATTCCCTCTTTAACTGCTAATTGCCGGGCTGTTTCCAAAGCGTCATCATTCGAGACCTGTATAATCTCATCTATTATCTCAACATTCAAGACCTCCGGCACAAAACCTGCCCCGATACCCTGTATCTTATGCGGGCCTGGTTCGCCTCCGGAAAGAACGGGCGAATCTTTCGGCTCCACCGCCACCACCTTTACGTCCTTATTGTGCTGTTTTAACACTTCGCCGCAGCCTGTCAAGGTTCCACCGGTCCCAACGCTGCTAACAAAAATGTCAACCTTACCATCAGTATCCGACCAAATCTCTTTTGCTGTCGTTTCCCTGTGAATCTGTGGATTTGCAGGATTGTTAAATTGCTGCGGCATAAAGGATTTATTGTTCTGGGCCAGGAGCTGTTCGGCTTTCTCTATGGCCCCGGGCATACCCAGCTCAGCCGGGGTAAGCACAATTTCTGCACCAAATAATTTCAGTAATTTCCTTCTCTCTATGCTCATTGACTCCGGCATAGTCAATATCAATCGATACCCTTTAGCAGCACAAATAAAGGCCAGGCCTATTCCGGTATTTCCACTGGTTGGCTCGATTATAATAGTATCCGGCCCTATCAGCCCCTGCGCTTGGGCAGCTTCAATCATTGACTTTGCAATTCGGTCCTTTACACTACCACAGGGATTATATGATTCAAGCTTGGCCAGAATGGTTGCCTTGGGTGAGCCAAGCCTGTTGATTTGCACCAACGGCGTAAAGCCAACCGCAGCCGTGATATCTTCAAATATCGCGCTCATAACTTTTTCCCTTTCAACCTTCTATATTTGATAATTTAAGGCCCCTTTTTCTTTTGGCCTGTTGGCCAAATCCTGGAGCGTCATAGATTTCAGGACATCTTCAATTGCCTTCTGCACCTTCCCCCAGAGGTCTCTGGCTGCACAATCCTCAGCTCGTACACAGTAATCTTTGTTGACTACGCATTCGACAGTGGTGACGGCCCCCTCCAGGCAATGAAAAACATCAATAAGCTCAATTTGATCCGGAGCTTTGGCAAGCATATAACCGCCTTTGGAACCCCTGATACTTCTGACAAATCCCGCTGCCTTGAGAACAACCATCAATTGTTCGAGATATTTAACGGATATATCCTGCCGCTGAGCAATGATTTTCAACTGCAAAGGGCCTTTATTACCGCTCATTGCTAATTCGAGTATGGCCCTTACACCATATCTGGTCCGAGTCGAAAGCTTCATAAGCAATTTCCTATTATCCCCAGTAAATTAGTAGAATAATATACGTTTATATCCATTTTCAGTGCAAAAGAAAATAAAATTAGCCAAAAATTTAAAATATTCACCTAATTTTTCATTCTAAGGTCCTGACGACACATAATCAATTCATCCGTCCGGAAAAAACATTTTTTTATGCGGTTCAACAGTCAATTCGCTTGACAGCTTAACGAGCTACTCCTAAAATGGACGTAATTCACTTTGTCGCTATTTAAAAACGGGGTACTAAGAATGACAAAAGGTTCACCAAAAAAAGTGGTGTTTATCTCTTCATTCCCCCCAAGAAAATGCGGAATTGCGACTTTCACATCGGACCTTATAAACAGTATGGCTTCAGCGGCCAAGGGTGAGTTCGAGCCGCTGGTAGTGGCAATGCGGTCTGGAGACCAGAAATATGATGACCCTGTTAAGTTCGAAATCCGCCAGAATGTGAAAAGCGATTATATTTGTGCGGCCGATTATATCAATTTCAGCCACGTTGACGTGGTCTCGGTCCAGCACGAATTCGGCCTTTTCGGCGGTGAAGCCGGTGCCTATCTGAGTTTGCTGCTGAACAGACTAAAGGCCCCCATCATAACAACCCTTCATACAGTCATTGACGAGCCAGAGCCGGCTTACCACAAGTCATTGGTGGAGGTGTGCAACGCCTCTTATAGAGTAATCACTATGAACGAACGTGGCGTCGGTATGCTGCGGGACATTTACAATATACCCAGCAAGAAGATAAAATTGATTGCACACGGCATACCGGATTTGCCATTCGTTGACAGCAACTACTACAAGCACAAATTCGGCATGAAAGACCGAAAAACTATTTTAACCTTCGGCCTGCTCAACAAGAACAAGGGGATAGAGGTGATGCTCAGGGCGATGCCGGCTATAGTCGAGGCTGAGCCGTCCGTTATGTACATAGTCCTGGGTATGACACATCCGAACATACTCAAACATGAGGGCGAGTCATACAGATTCAGCCTCCAGCAAATGGTAAAGGACTTAAATCTTCAGGAACACGTTATCTTTCACAACAGGTTCGTAAGTGACCAGGAGCTTCACAACTTTTTATGTGCAGCCGAACTCTACGTTACGCCTTATATAAACGTTAAACAACTTACCAGCGGCACCTTATCATTTGCGGTTGGCACCGGTAAGGCGGTCATCTCCACCCCCTATTGGGCAGCCCAGGAACTGCTGGCCGACGGCCGGGGAAAGCTGGTACGATTCGGGGATTCGAAACAAATAGCTGAAACAATAGTGGAAATACTTCAGAAGGATTCGGAGTTTTATTCGCTGCGAAGACGGGCCTACGAGTACGGCAGGTCCAGAACCTGGCCCAAAATCGGGCAGGACTATTGGAGATTATTCAGGGCAAAACGACTGCCTGTCCGCATTGCCGCGAAAACCACGTTATCAATCGAGGTACCTGAGGCTTCATTAGACCATGTACAAAAGCTAACTGACGATACCGGTATGTACCAGCACGCCAATTACACAATACCAAACCGCGAACACGGCTACTGTACGGATGACAACGCCAGGGCGGCAATAGCAATGACCAAGTATTACGCCCAGTATTCCGAGCCGCAGGCGCTCCATCTTCTCGATACATATTTGTCCTTCATCATACATTCCCAAAGCAGCGACGGCACAATCAGAAACTTTATGAATTTCGACAGAACCTGGCTGGACAATGAACCTCTAAATGATGCCTTTGGTCGAGTACTATGGGCGCTCGGAACGGTCATGGCACAACCACCAACTCCGGCATATCTGTCCTTTGCCAAAGGCTCGTTTGATAAATCAGTAGAACACATCCAGAAACAGCTTCCAAGGGGTATGGCTTATTCGATACTCGGCATGTGTGATTATCTAAAACAGTTCCCCGGAGCCAGTGACATAAAACGCCAGATGGAAATAACCGCAGACGGACTTATAACCCAATACGAAGAAAATAATTATCCTGAGTGGCAATGGTTTGAAGATGTTCTCACATACGATAATGCAGTTTTGCCGCATGCCCTGTTTGTGGCCGTCCAAACTTTCGAGAATAAAAAATACCTCGCAATTGCAGAAAAAACCTGCGAATTCCTGCTGGAAAATACCTTTAACGGTGAATATTTCAGCTTCGTCGGCTGTAAAGGATGGTACGATCGGGGCAAGACACGAGCCAGTTTTGACCAGCAACCTATAGAAGCAGCCAGCATAGTTATGATGCTACGGGCCGCTTATGATGCCACACAAAATGAGAAATTTTTGACCCTTCAAAGAAAAGCCTTTGACTGGTTCCTGGGCCAAAACGAATTACGCATTCCGCTGTATGACTTTAGAACGAAAGGATGTAACGACGGCCTTCTACGTGACGGTGTTAATACCAATCAGGGCGCCGAAAGCACGCTCAGCTTTCTGTTGAGCCTGCTGTCCATAGTCGAAAGTTACGCCATAGTTGACAAAATCCATGACCGTAAAAAAGGTATTTCCTCAAGCCGGCCAGACCTCATAAAACAGATAACCGAAAAACCACAACCAATAAAAAATATATCTCCTAAGACCAAATCCAGGAAAAAACAGGTCGAAGAACCGGCTTCAAAGCAGCCTGAATGAAAGTTGCCAGCTTTAACGTTAATTCTCTTCGTGCTCGTTTGCCCATCGTGCTTCAATGGCTCGCCGAGTATCAGCCGAATATTCTATGCGTTCAGGAGACCAAGGTCCAGGATAACGATTTCCCAATCGAGGCGTTTAACAAGTCCGAGTACAGATATGTCTTCAAAGGACAAAAAAGTTATAACGGCGTGGCAATTTTCAGCAGAAATGAAATCACAAATGTAAAATTCGGCCTCGAGGATGAGCCAAAGGACGAAGCTCGCTTGATAAAGGCGGAAATTAACGGTGTTATTATCGTCAATACTTATATCCCACAAGGTTATTTGCCGGAGTCTCAAAAATTCGACTACAAGCTGAGCTGGTTCAGTCGTCTGCTGGCGTTTTTCGAAAAGAACTTCGAGCCTACCGACCCTGTTCTCTGGGTAGGAGACCTAAACATAGCACCACAGCCAATAGATGTGTACGACCCGGTAAACTTATTAGGGCACGTATGTTTTCATCCACAAGTTCATAAAGCATTAGAAAAAATTGTTCAGTGGGGATTCATCGATGTATTCAGAATGCACTGTCCTGAGCCGGGCCAATATACATTCTGGGATTACAGACTAAATTCCTTCAAACGTAATCTTGGATGGCGCTTAGACCACATTATGGCCACAAAGCCCCTGGCGGAAAAGTGCACTGCTTGCTATATAGATGCACAGCCACGCTTTGCAGAGCGTCCAAGCGACCACACCCCCATTATTGCTGAGTTCGATTTTTCTTGATGTCGGCCTTTTCCATAGCCGTAATTCTGCGGGATTTTGGCTTAGAGGGCAATGTTCGGCTTGAACGCGGTGATGGTGAGAGCAGGATGCCGGCTTTATAAGTTGCGTAAAAAACTCTGCTAAATGTTAGTAGTGACAATAGTAAACTGGCCGCTTGCAAAAGAGATGTCCTTGACTCGAACGCTTTTAATATTCTTTTCTTCAAGCAGTTTTTCAATATCAACAGAAATATTCGGATATTCAAGTTTCATACAAGCCGGTATTTTGAGTTTTAGTGCCTGATTGAGCCAGCTTACGGCTTTGTTTAGATGGCCGCTAACAATGGTAAGCTCAAATATCGCATTGTTATTGTCAAAACTTACGTATCTTAACGAAGCAGGAATAAATGGCAAAAAGAACGAGTCAGTCCTTATAACGAAATGGACTCTTTGGCTTTTGACTCTCGCACGTATAATCTGCCGAGGTAAAAGTTCATTGGAAGTCAGGATTTTTAGAAGCTCTTCAAGACTAAAAGTTATTGTTGCCATAGTTACCCTGTCCCGGATTTTCTGTTAAGCCTGAGCTAAGTATAAGAGAAGATTTCAGCCGCCTGCAAGTATCTTTTGGCTCTTATGGTTGCCTAAAGCAGTTTGCTGCCTAAATATCAGGTGGCAGCCTGTATAGCAAAAAGAAAAGAATTGATTCGAGAAGCCCACAGAATCTGAGCAAATTCAGTTAGCTGCAAACATATTCTTGTGCGCCGTTGTATATTATTTCTCCAATGCTTTTAAGAACTCCTCCAGAGTTATGCCTGCCCTTGCAATAAGGCTTCTCAAAGTGCCACGTGCCACCTCGTGATGGTTCGGCACTGATAATGTCGCTATATGACCTTTCTTAGTGAGGATGATATGACTACCTCGTTGGCGAGCAACTTCCCAGCCAAGTTTTTCAAAAGCCTTCACGACGTCTCTAGGTCTCAGCACCGGCATAGCAGGCATTAAACATGGACCTCCACCTGGCGGGTACTCACAGTAAGAGGCATCCCTTTTTCAGCTCGCACTTCCAAACATTCCTTGATTGCCTCCCGAATGTTACTCTCAGCCTCTTGTTCGGTCTTGCCTTGACTTATACAGCCAGGGATAGATGGACATTCGGCGATGAACACTCCGTCTTCGTCCCGAAATATAGTGATAAAGAACTTCATATTTTTTCCCTCTTTTATTCTCGATACATTAACAGGTAACGTATACTGGGGAACCAGGATTCGGACCTGGACTAACTGATCCAGAGTCAGTCGTGCTACCGTTACACTATTCCCCAATAATTCATTCCTCGATTCTCGATACCGGATGCTCGTTGCTCAAACGAGAATCGAGTATCGAGCTCTAATCCACTTGATACTATTTATTCCTTTTTACCAGCAAATCCACCAAATTCAAGCAATTTCCAGCCGGATGGCAGGACCGCCGCCGCCAATGCTATCTTCAAAAGGTCGCCGGCAATAAAAGGATATAAACCCACAGCCGGCACAGCCCTGTTGATACCCGTCAGGCAGCACAGCCAGAACAAACCGAAAGCATAAATGACGATATTGCCCAAAACCATCGCCAAAACGGTAGTTCCAATCCGCCTGTCCCATCCCTTTTCTGCTAATAATCCTGTGATGTACGCAGCAGGGATGAAACCAAGAAGATACCCGCCGGTCGGCCCTATTAGCACCGCAAAACCGCCTCCCAGCGCAAAGACGGGCAATCCCGCCACTCCCTGTACTATATACGTAAGAACACACAAGCTGCCTCGCCAGCTTCCAAGCAGCGCCCCTATCATTAGGACAGCAAAGGTCTGGCCGGTAATGGGAACAGGACTAAAGGGCAGCAGAATCTTGACCTGGGCGCATAAGCCAATGAGCAAAGAACCGCCAATGATTAAAGAGATATCATAAAATACGGCACGCCCTCTCTCACAAGGCCGTAGAAGGTCAGCTATAGTGGCGCTCGCCAGCATATATTCTCCATCAAAAATAATTCGATGCACGTTTAAGGTTGTCGATGCTGGTATCGATGCTCGTCATAGAAGCTTGAAACTCGTCGAGCATCGACGTCCTAGTTTCCAGTTTCGATACTAGTTTCGACACCGATAAACCAGCTTCCCGAAAATCTTGCCGGCCATTATATTTGAAGTTCCTTTATACGTCAAATGACATATTCTGAACCTTTCAAAGTCATGAAATCCAAGCGAGGCTCGTCTTGGCGAAGCGCTTCGCCGTAGCCAGGCAATCCCGAACGCGATGATGGCATTATCAGTTATCAATTAGAGCTTATCCGAATAACCGTCTCGTTATGAGGCCCAGCGGTAGGGTGGGGCTTGCCCCACCATTATTTCTCTCTACCCATCTCCCAAACGAGCGCCACTCAGTGGTAGGGTGGGGCTTGCCCCACCATTATTTCTCTCTACCCTTCTCCCAAACGAGCGTCACTCAGAGCCAAGGCCGATTCATACTGTTCTGGCAAAATGTACTATTTCCCCTAATCAGCAGGGAACTTCGTGCATTCTATTGAATTCCGGGGACACCATACTTAATTCCAGCCAATGTCTGCGTCCCAAAGCTCCGCAGTAATTCAGCCCATCCGCTGTCCTCTATCAAAACCTATCATTAGCAAGCACAACTCATCGAAAAATGTACCGGACCCCTTCAATTCCCAAACCACTGACGAGCCGGATCGGTTAACATTGAACAAAACTTATCCCATGCGGCGGAGATTTCCTTGCGAATCGCGCTAAGATCCCACTGCTCGTCTAGCTTGAGACGACCGTACGTTAGGTGCGCCAGCTTCTTGTTTAGCCGTGTCCTGTTCTGTTGCAGATATGCGCAGAGACTGTTCGATTCCGATGTCCAAGTGGCTTCGTCACTGAAGAAATGCCTCGCTGAGACATCGTCATCCTTTGGGTTACGGACAAAGAAATCGCACAATACTCTTGCATGCAACAGAAAGTCCTCTATCAGAAGGTTGTGCTCCTGTTGCGAAGACACTTCATACTCGTTCGCAAGCCTTTGTGCCAGCCAGTCAAACATGTCCCATTCGTATTTGACCTTATGAGCGATCTTTTCAGCGTCGGGGTGCATGATAGATTTCTCCAAGATTTTCATTAGGGACGTTTACCTATTTCTGTTTCTTTTCTCTTTTGATTTCAGTAATCGGTGTCGGAGCACCACAATGTGGGCATTTTCCTG
>JBDRTM010000141.1:0-2574 GCA_043824065.1 Planctomycetota bacterium
AAGCCGAAGGATCTGGCCAACGAAAAAGAGATTCTTCCCCTTCGACTCCGCTCAGGGCTAAAGGCTCTTTTCGCTCAGAATGACAGCTTTGCTGTCACTTTAGCTCACTTTAGGCACTTTAGGCACTTTCCTGATAAACGATTAACCACTTACCAATTAACCAGTTACCACTCACCAGATATAAGATGGCGGATTTGATAATTACAATTGATGGTCCTGCGGCCAGCGGCAAGAGTACCGCGGCCCGGTTACTTGCTGAGAAGCTGGGGGCGAGCTTTCTCGATACCGGTGCGATGTATCGGGCTGTAACATTGGCCGCGATGCAGGCCGAGGTTGATATGAGCGACGAAGATAAGCTGCTTGGGGTTATGGAAACGAGCGAATTTCAATTCTCTCTCAGGGATGGCAAAATGGTGGTCTGTATCGACGGAATTGATGTTACCGGGCAGATACGCCGGCCGCAGGTAACCGCCAATGCCCGGTATATCGCCTCTTCGCCGAAAGCGCGGGAGAAATTAGTTCAAATGCAAAGGCGGTTCGCATCAGGCCGGCAAAAAATAGTTACCGAAGGAAGAGACCAGGGCACGGTGGCGTTCAGCGACGCTGATATAAAATTTTATCTGACGGCTGATTCTACCGAGAGGGCCAGAAGAAGACAAGCTGAGCTGCGGGCCAAAGGCAGCGATGAATCCCGCCCGTCGTGCCGAAAGGCATCCGCCGCAAGGCGTCCCTTTCGGGACTGCGGAAAGACGGGACGGGATGAAAGCCTTGAGCAAATACAAAAGGCCATCGAAGAAAGGGATAAAAGCGACGAGAACAGAACGGTCGGGCCGTTAAGACCGGCCGAAGATGCCATTGTTGTTGATACCACCGATTTGAGTATCGAAGAGGTTGTGGAAAAGCTTTTGGGTTATGTGAAAGAAAAATGCTTAAGGAAAAACTAAAGGCTGCATGGTTCTGGTACGCGCGCTGGATTTGCAAAGTTTTTTGCATTTTGTTTTTTCGAGTGCGTACCTACGGCAGAGACAATGTCCCTAAAAAAGGGGCCTTTGTACTTGTCAGTAACCACCAGAGCTATCTTGACCCGATATTTTGCATAGGGCCTTTAAAGAGGCCATCGAGCTGTTTAGCACGTGATTCGCTTTTTACCAATTGGTTCTTCGGCCCGCTGATTGCTTCGGTGAATGCGATACCGGTAAAGCTGGGCGAAGCGGACATATCCGCGATGAGGAAGGTCATCGGCAAACTCAAAAAAGGTGAGGGAGTTTGTATTTTTCCGGAAGGGACCCGTACGTACGATGGTAAGATTGCGCCGTTGAAGCCGGGCCTTGGCCTTTTGTGCAGGCGCGGAGGGACGGCGGTTGTGCCGGTGGTGATTGACGGGGCCTTTGAGTGTTGGCCGAGGCATAAGAAGCTGTTTTCGACAGGCTCGATTTCGGTCTGCTACGGCAAAGCGATAACGGCTGAGCAGGCAAAGAATATGGGCGATAAGAAACTGGCGGAACTCTTAACCGATACCCTGCGTCGGATGCAGACGAAAATCCGAATAAAGCAGGGCAAAAAACCGTATGACTATTGACTAATCAATATTGTAGCGCAGCGGAAATCCGGCCCCGGCTGACGGAATCATTTATCATTTCAAAAGGTAGTAGTAGGGTGGGGCTTGCCCCACCATTCGTCTAATCAATATTGTAGCGCAGCGGAAATCCGGCCCCGGCTGACGGAATCATTTATCATTTCAAAAGGTAGGGTGGGGCTTGCCCCACCATTCGTCCTATATAAATTAAATTCAGAGCCGCGACTGTGAAGGAGCGGTAATTACCACAAACCAATAACTACACCTGCGGATTAAAAACGTAATTCCAAAATCTGAATATGAAATCCAAAATGCCTGCCCCGCATGAAACCTGTCCTGAGTGTAATCGAAGGATAGGCCACTGCCGCCGTGTCCCGCACAAATTGAGTGCGAGCTCACGGCTAATTAGTGCGGGATAATTTGGTGCGGGGTCATTGCGACCGAAGTGATGCGCAGCATCGCAGAGCGGAGAAATCTGGTTTTCGATATAGACCGGAAAAGGCAGCGACTGTCTTAAGAGTCAATAATTTTTATAGCATTTTCGGTTCCCATACTTGATTATTTCTCAGCGTCGCTCATTGAAAACCCTTACAAAAGCTCCATTAGTCAAACATCCTCACAACAACCAAAACATCTCTCGCGTCAAGGCCTCATCGGCTTTTTCCCGTTGGCACGAGACGTTTGAGCTCCTCAAACCAATTTAGCACGACGTTGATCCCCAGAGGTGTGGGTTCTTGGGGTTCTTGAATTATCAGGAACCGCCCATCGGGTGCGACGTCATAATTTCGCCATTGTATGTGACGTTGATACTGTCCTTCGAACAATTCCTCAAAGTGGGTTATCCTGAAGTCCGGCTCGGTCTCAAAGGTTGCGGCTATCATCTTGCGATTGCCACGACCACTGCGATAGAATAACTCTTTTCCGTCCCGTGACCACGCGGGTTGGTAACCACCTTGGTTCGAAATCATAGTCTTTGGGCCCGGATACGGCTCTACGTA
>JBDRTM010000142.1:0-3030 GCA_043824065.1 Planctomycetota bacterium
AGAAAAAAAGATGATTTCTTAGTCCGAATAAACAAACCCAATTTCCAAAATGCCAAAAATGAACGTAAACTTATATGTTATAGAGGATTATGAGAATGAAACCACCTTCAGGCCCCAAAAAACAAACCCAAACAAACCCAATCTCGAAACAACTCCAGGGCAGCAAAAGGTACTTTAGGTGGATTAGAAAATTTGTTAATTGGTAAATTAGGGAATTAGTTACTTTTTTCTTGACTTTTCCGTTCAAATGGATATAATTATATTTATAAATGGTTTAACTGGGGTGGTCAGCTCAGCCTTGTATGTAAAGCTTTCCTGCCAAGAGGATAGGGCAAGAATTAAGTAAAGGAGCTTACAAGCTATACCGTAGAGGCTGCTACTTAGGCTCGTTGCCCAAGGCTGGCTCCTGATGCGTATTTGACCTCAAAGGGGGAGGTAGAATGATGGAAAGACATTATGGTTCGATAATAAGAAGGTTGTTGACGCTCATAATGGCGATCTTCTTAGCTGTAACACTTCTGGGATGTCAAGGTGCAGGTGATGTTAGCATTGCAGCAAAACACCGTAAACTGACGGACATAGTCGAGCGACAGCTTCGGTACGGTCAAATTGCTTTTCCACTGGACACACAAACAGAAGCGTTCCGCCCAGCGCCATAGACTGCTGAGCTTACCACTTACTCGTTGGGCCGGATCACCTGCTCTCGCTGTACCTTGTAGAGGCCCCCTTTCCATCGGATGGTTGCAGGGCCAAAGGCATGAAAGACGCGCACTCGATGAGCGTCCTTCAGGTTTTTCTTGTCTATCGCCCGGAGTGTAAATAAAGCTCCTTTAGCATACTCTTGTCCGGCCCATCGGCGGGCATGAAAAGCTGCAAAACCTGGCCCTTCGATTACAAATCCCCAGGGCGGCAAGACGACATTTCCTCCCAGCGTCGAGGTTACCTGGGCCTCTGTGGTCCCGAAATTCACGATGACTTTGGTCGCGTGCTCACCGTGTCCATAGGTGGCCTTTCTGAGCTTAAAGTCTTCAGTAAGGTATTCCAGCCGGGTCAGCCGGTCGTGGGCCGTTATTCTGTGGAGCGGTCCTAATACCTCATGTGTATTCTTGAGGAATATATCGAGTGGGTGCATACCTTCGGCCCAGCCATTATCGCTGCGGACATAACACGAGCGGTCGGGAACCTGGCTGTCTCTGTTTCCTTCGTCCTTTCCGCTCGGTGATTGCCAGTAAAGGTGGTCGGGGAAAGAGTGGTAGTGCAGCGGACGGGCACACAGAACGTGATGAGCGACATATTCGGCTGCCTTTTCTGCCGCGTAGCCGTACTTGCCATAGCATATCTGACAATCGTGATAGACCATCTCGAAAAAGGGGATGACCGTGGCTCCAAGGTCCTCCGGTTTGAGGTTATGAAAATATCGGCCACTGACAGCCACAAGGCCCTCAAAAAAGTCGCTGTGGGGAAGTGCCCACTCGCGTCCGCACTCACTGCCGAATATTCCGAATTGTTCCCGGGCAAAGTCACTGAGGCGAATCTTCCAGGCGATATCATCGTTTCGGTCGATGGGATGGTTTGGGTCATGGCATTGGCGAGGCCCGACTGCATACGTCGTATCGATGAAATAACTCCAGGGTGAGAACAGTTTATCAATGGACGGCAGGTTCTGCGGACGTTTGGCCAGCTCTAATTGCTTGGGTGCACAGACCATATATGCTCGTCCGCCAAGCCACCGGCCTCCTTTGATGAGTGAGCCGTCCGGACGTTTTTCGATGAATGCCGGGTCCCAGCTTTTCGCATCGCGATACATGTCCTGGACGTTATCATGCAGGCATGCCACGTAGCCCAGGTTTTGAATATGCTCGATGGCGTCTGCCAGGCCCTCGTTGCCGCCGCACTCAGGATTAGCCGGTAGATTGTCAGGATGGCGGCAGTCATAGCCACCTTCCGTCCAGCCCCCAATCATAAATAGACAACGCTCGATTCCCAGGTCTTTCTTCAAGTGCTGAGCGATCTGGGCCGCCTCGTTGAACGTCCAACGAATTTTAGCTGACTCCTCCTTAGTACTTTCCTCGCTCATGCGGCGTGCAAGGCAGGTCCAGAGCTTGGCATTCGAGGCGCCTATCATCAGCTCGACATGCGGGTCACGACTAATCTTATCTCGCAATGTTGCCACCAGGCCTTGCTTTTCGGCGTAGCTTCTATAGCCTGCAGCTACGGTATTGAAGTTACCTTTGCCTAACGGCATCAGGCGCATTGAGTTAGCGCTGCGACGCAGTTCGAGCGTCGCCGTAAGTCTTTGGCTATATCCTTTATCACTGGGTCTGGTGCTTTGAAGCTCCGGGAACACATAAGCATTGTCCCAGGTTACGATTAGTGCCGAGCCGTCCTTAACAAAGCCGAGCATATTCATGTGGCAGCCTTCGTAATCAGACGTGCCGAACACCCGTTTAAACGCCTTGCCGCTATTAGCTGGAATCAGCAGCCCCTCGCGAGAAGGGACGATGGCATAACCACCCTCGATGTCGGTGATAGCCAACACGTCATCCAGCACACGGACACTGCCATCCGCCTTACCCTCATAACGAAGTTCCAGTGCGTTTCCTTCTTCGAGCAGGGCGAAAACCACCGCCGTCCCGTTTTTCTGATGCAGCCTTACAGAATTCTTGTCCATAGTCTGGATTTTCTGGAAGTTACCCTCAAGCCAGGTTGCGGTGCCCGGATTGGCCATCCCTTCGGAGGGCCACTTAGTTCCCGAACGTTTATCCAGCAGGTTCCATCGGCCTGTCGCATCATCAACCTCAACCTTCAGCGAGTGACTTTCTAATCTTACGATGTCGGCTTGAGTGATCGCGGATATTAAAAGTACAAGCAGACAAATTAAATTGGGCTTGCCCATAACTCTTCGTACTCATCGATTTCTTGATTTCTTTATTACTACAACGCCACTTAACAGCGAAAACCTGATTTATTATCCCGAAATACGAAGCACCCCTGCTTTCGCAGGGGTAAACTCGTCCCCGTGAAAACGGG
>JBDRTM010000143.1:0-2541 GCA_043824065.1 Planctomycetota bacterium
TGGGAACTCTGAGGCAACTCACACGCTGACTTATCCGCGTGACTGGACCGAGAATGGTGTCAGCACGCTGACGATTTGGTTCCATGGCGACCCGGCTAACGCTGCTGAGACGTTGTATGTTGCTCTCAATGGCAGCGCAGTGGTCAATCACGATAATCCTAATGCCGCACAGGTAGATGAGTGGACCCAATGGAATATCGACCTGCAGGCATTTGCAGACCAGGGTGTGAACCTTGCCAATGTCAATACGATTGCCCTTGGGTTAGGCAATAAGAAAAATCCGCAGGCTGGTGGTTCAGGTATAATGTACTTTGATGATATTGGTCTGTATCTTCCGCCACCAGAACCGGAAGCACCATAAGCTGCAAGTAACAATTAAAATTACGTGGTTGGTAAGGACGAGTTAGACATTTTTGCATAATATTATTAAAAATGTGGGTAATCGCGTGGTATTTTGCTTGACGGAAGAGCGAGTGATTTGGTATAAATAGAGTAGATGAGGCTTGTGCCAGTGTAGGTCGTATTTGCTAAATCTGAGTTCTCTGACGTGTGGAATATTTGTAGTTTATCGATAGAGGAGTGGTTATGTATTGTGTGAGGCACAGAGTTGGAATGGGAGCTTTGTGTTTCATGGTTAAATTTTTTTACATTTCAATTAACATCCCATATTAAATTTGTGAAGGAGGACTATTATGTGTAAAAAATTGATTTATTTGGTTTCTTTTGTTCTGGTGCTGAGCATGGCAGGTAATGCCACAGCCGAACTCATTCTTCACTGGAGGTTTGATGAGGGTTCCGGGACCACAGTCAATGACAGCTCCGGCAATGGCCATGTTGGAACTATCGAAGGCGCCACATGGACGGTTAGCGACAAAGGCCCATGCCTGGAGTTTGGTGGTGACGGTGACCTTGTGGTTGACGAGAACGGTCCAAACTACCTCAATGGTCTGGACGCTGTGTCAATCGCTATCTGGGTCAAATCTGATGTGGCCCCCACAGATAAGGGTTTTATCATCTGCGAGCAGCCCGATGGCGGTGACAACATTATCACTATGCGCTACGACTCATCCGGCGCGACCGGTGGCGGCACAAGCTTGCTGAAGATGGCAGTGGTAGCCCCCAGCGACGAACAGCAATTAGAAAGTTCCAGCAACCTTCAGGTCACCGAGTGGCAGCACGTTGTGCTGACATGGAGCCGCGGAGAGCAACTGAAGTTTTACGTTAACGGAGTATTGGACACACCTCAAGCTAATGGTGCGCCTCGGGACGTGAGCACGTCAAACGTAACGACATTGATTGTTGGCCAGGGCGGCAAAGATTCTGGCGGAGGCTGGGACGGTCTGATCGATGATGTACGTATTTATGACCACGTTCTGTCGGAGGTCGAAATTCTGGGTGCTATGGAAGGTACGGTATGGCCTTACGCCATAGGCCCCGTTCCGGCTGATGGAGAGATTCATCCGGATACGTGGGCGAACCTAAGCTGGTCGCCTGGAGCGCTTGCGGTCTCACATGATGTATATTTCGGTGACAATTTTGACGACGTGAGTGCCGGCGCCGAGAATACGTTCCAGGGCAACCAGGCCTCGACATTTCTTGTTGTCGGCTTTCCCGGATTTGCTTATCCGGATGGTCTTGTACCCGGTACAACTTACTACTGGCGAATCGATGAGGTCAATGACACCGAGCCGAATAGTCCGTGGAAAGGTGATGTCTGGAGCTTTATGATTCCCCCCAAGACCGCCTATGCACCCGACCCGGCTGATAATGCCGAGTCTATAGACCCGGATGCAAAGCTTAGCTGGACGGGAGGTTTTGGTGCGAAATTACACACAGTATATTTCGGCGACAATTTTGACGATGTCAACAACGCCGCCGGAGGTCTTCCTCAGGGGGCTACGACCTATACTCCCGGCCCACTAAAATTGGCTAAGACTTACTACTGGCGTGTCGATGAGTTTGATGCCGTCGGCACGTATAAAGGCCACGTCTGGAGCTTTACTACTCAGGGCGCCGTCGGAAGCCCGGACCCGTCTAATGGCGCTGTGGATGTAAAGCAGACACAGATTATTACCTGGTCGCCGGGAATCTATGCTGCTTCGCATCAGTTATACTTTGGCACTGATAAAGATGCTGTGAAAAATGCCGATACCGGCTCGCCGGAGTATAAAGGCACAAGGGACCTTGGTGCTGAGAGCTATGACCCCGGAATGCTTGAGTGGGATACTGCTTACTACTGGAGGATTGATGAGGTCAATAACACCAACCCAGACAGTCCGTGGACAGGAATCCTCTGGAGCTTTACGACCGCCAACTTCCTTATCGTGGACGATTTCGAGTCCTACAATGACCTTGACCCCGCCGACCCCGAGAGCAACAGGATATTTAATGCATGGTTGGACGGATACGACGACCCGACAAACGGTTCTTTAGTTGGTTATGAAAATCCTCCTTTTGCCGAGCAAACTATCGTTCACGGCGGCATCCAGTCGATGCCACTTTACTACGACAACAGTGTTGGGAACTCTGAGGCGACTCTGA
>JBDRTM010000144.1:0-6373 GCA_043824065.1 Planctomycetota bacterium
ATGCAGCATTTACGCGATATGTCCGATGCTCCGCCCCTCCGGCTCCGGCTGATTGGCACTACCATTACGCGGGAAGATCAGTATTACGAGATTGAGTTACGCGATCAGGTCTGGCGATTAGAATTGCAAGATTGGATCGAATTTGTGGGTTTTGTGCCCCAGGCTTATATCCCTGTTTATTATCGCCGTGCCTTTGGGCATCTCAATGTCAGCCAAACCGGCAGTATGGACAAGACTGTTGTTGAAGCCTTAGCCTGTGGTTGTCCGGTCTTGACCAGCAATGAGGCCTTCTTCAATATGCTGCAAGGTTATCCTGAATTCATTATCCGTGATGAGCGGCCAGAGGCAATTGCCGGGCAAATTTTGAAACTACATGCCCGGCGGAACCAGTACGACCGAGCGGCCCTGCGGGCGTTGGTCGTGGGACAACATGATATGTATACCTATGTCCAGAAGGTGTTGGTAAATTTACAGGAAATCTGTCGCAAGTGAACAAAATGATGAGAATATCTCGAGGTTATACGGTCCGAAATAAATATAAAATAGTAGGTCATCTTCTCCGGAATGCCCAAGGCAGTCTTTTAGATATTGGCGCCCGTGACCGCCGTCTGGCGACTGAATTAAATCAGCTACGGCTAAAGTATTACTCTGCCGATCTAAGTGAAGGCTATGATTATCAGCTTGATCTGGAGCAAAAGTTGGATCTGCCAGATGGTATGTTTGACTATATCGTGGCCCTTGATGTGTTAGAGCATATCGAGCATATTCATCAAGCCTTTTACGAATTGGCTCGCATTACTCGCCGCTGCTTGATCATCGGCTTGCCAAACTTGGCGACATTGTCCCGACGATGGTCCTTTCTCTGGCATGGTCACTTTGGTACAAAGAAATATGATCTATTCCCTGAGCCTCAAGGAGATCGCCATCGCTGGCTAACCATCTATCCGCAGATAAATACTTTCATCGAGATCAATGCCCCCAGGGCTGGCCTTGATCTTGAGCAGGTTGTGGAAGAGATGGAAGGTGGCCGCCTGACCAGGATACTGGGTTACTTAGCCACGCGAAGTGGTCTCTTACCTGCTGGCTGGTTTACTGGTCGCTGCATTTATGTCTTAACGCGGAGGTAAAGACTTTGTCTGCACATGAGTCTAACCATCAAAGCATTCTTAACCTAATTACAAAACCAAGAGCAGTTGCCTTTGCCCTGAAACAGACATTTCTATCTTATCGCAACTGGAAGAATCCTTACTTAGCATTTCGATTTTTTTTGCAAGCTCATAGCCACAGAAATGCTGAGAATATGAGTCGCTTCCATCTGGGGCCAGTGTCGTTCTATGTTCGACCTATCGATTGGTTTGCTTTCGAGGAGATTATTTCATCGCGAGAATATCGCTTCATCACGACGCTCTTTCAGAAGAGTTCTCCCGAAATCATCATTGATCTGGGAGCAAATGTCGGGCTGTTTTCTTTGTATGCACTATCACTCTGGCCCCAGGCCCAGGTGCATTCATTGGAGCCTAATTTGAGTACTTACAATGTGCTGCATCACAATCAAAAAATTAATCCTGGGTTAAATTGGCATACTTACCAGTATGCTGTTTGGGAACAGGATGGTGAAATCAGCTTTGAAACTGGCAAAGTCAGCACAAGTAGTCGTGTTGTATCAAACGAATCAGGAGAAAAGGTGCCCGCGATTACCCTGGATACTTTTTTCTCTAACTATGTCAACAGCTCCGTCTTATCTCTGGTAAAAATAGACATTGAAGGAGCGGAAGAAGCTGTTCTGCGATCATCAACTCACTTACTTGGCCGAATTCAGAACTTAGTAATTGAAGTGCATCCTGAACATTGTGACCAGGACTATGTTATTTCTGTACTGCGATCTTCTTTTAAATATTTGTATCAACTTTCTGGTCGTCGCTCAGGCAAGCCATTACTACTGGCCTGTCGTGATCGTCAACCGTTCTTACTATGCTGTCTTTAAAGCTATTTGAGGTCTATCCCAGACATCGATAGCATGCGGTCGCAAAAATCTAATTCAGGGAGGCTGTCATTTGAATTTTCCCTACCCAATTCTTTTTATCACCGCTAATCTTGGTGGCGGTGAGGTTTTTTAGGAAGAAAGATGGACCTAACCGAAGAAATTGGCTTAGCAATAAAGAAGCATCTTTTGGAAAGCAAAGCCGCTAAATACATAATGAAGATAATCCTATTTGGTAGTTGGGCGAAAGGCTTGCCCTATGCGAATAGTGATATAGACATCCTATTGGTAAAAAAGAGCAATGGAAAAGAAGCAGACGATTCTCTTAATCAGGCTATTTATGATACAATGGTTGAGACTGGATTGCCACTTGAGGTTCTAATATGTCCTGTAGAAGAGGTTTTTTGGGTAGATAATTATTTCATTTATAATATCATATCTTATGGTAAGGAGGTTTTTAGCATGGACAAAGAAAGGCTTAAAGAAGAGGCATCGTCCGGGCTTCTGGAATTGAGCAGAGAATATCTTATCTCAGCAGAAGATTCAGCAAAATCGGGCCATTGGCGATTGGCTACAGATGCAGCTTACAACTCCTTAGAACTCGTCACTAAGGCACTTCTCTTGAGAAAAGTGGATGATCTGCCAGGCTCTCACGGTGGAATAGTTGGAAAGTTTGGTGAATTATTTGTAAAGACAAAGGAGGTTGATGGCTCAGTTGGAAGGGGTCTCAACCGTGCCTTGCAGTTGAGAAACTGGGCAAGATACAAATGGGAGACAAAGATTGGAAAGGATGAATACGAAGAGGTCTATAGTTTGGTTGAGAAATTGCATAAGGTTGTCCAAAGATTATATGATTGATACTATAACCAAGAGCTATTGCACAAAAATATGACCCAGGGAGGTATGTCTTTGAGTTCTCCTTACTCGACTCTTTTCATTACCGCTAATCTTGGTGGTGGTGGTGCTGAGAAAGCGCTGCTTAACATTATCAATCATCTGGATCGCGCGCGTTTCCAGCCCCATCTGGCCCTTTTTCAGATCGTTGCCACTATGTTACCTGTGAAATGGAGGTAGTGTTGCGGATTGCTCTCACCTTTCACGCAGAAAGGCTCGACACAGATGAAGTATGGCGCCGGGTAAGCCAGGTACTTGCCCGCTTGGAGCGGCATGGTGTTCAGGCTACCTTCTTCTGCGTTGCGCCCGTGCATCCCTACTACCGGAACCGGCCGGACTTTTCCGAGGCCAAATGGGTGGGCCGCATTAACGAGATCGCCGAACGGGGCCATGCGATCGGGCAGCACACCCATTTCTACGGCGTGGGGGAGGAGAAGACGAGGGATGTTGCTCCTGAAAACCTGCACAAACGTCTGGACGAGGATAGGCGCTGGCTGCAAGCGCAAGGCTTCGTTCCTACCGGATTTATTGGCGGGGGTTGGACGATCAGCGCAGACGTGTTCCGTTTCCTGCTGGCACACGACTACAAATACGACTGCTCAGCCCATAGTTTCGACCTGGCATATCTCAAAGGCCGGGGGCGTGCCTTGCCAGCTCAACATCCATTTCTGCTGGGTGCGGGTAGCGACAGCCTGCTGGAGATCCCCACCACGGCGCCTATCGCCAACGCAGTCTGCAGCCTGCTGCCATTTTCCGGGCAGAAAACCTACCTCGATGTCCAATCGTGGGGCAGATACGCCCTGATCTACCTGCACGACTACGATCTTCTCAACCCAAAGTTCCGAGTGGCGCTCCGGGTGGCCCTTCACTGGTACCGTATCCGTGGTGAGGAATTCGTGACCGTAGATCAACTGCGTGAGGAACTATCTGGCATCCACCTGCCGATGCATACACTGGAGGAGATTTAACTATGAATCTATTCGATACTAATCAACCCATTGTCGGCGATGTCGCCAGAGTGCATTTATTGGAACGTGTGTTGACGCTGGCGGCC
The DNA here is from genome assembly GCA_043824065.1 of Planctomycetota bacterium. Lineage (GTDB taxonomy): Bacteria > Planctomycetota > Phycisphaerae > Sedimentisphaerales > Anaerobacaceae > NIOZ-UU13. Next base: position 3,930 of record JBDRTM010000144.1, read on the forward strand.
GAGAACAAAGTGGCCTTGCTGGACGTCGGATGCGGAAGCGGCGATTTATGGCTGCCCCTGCTCGGCCACGCCAACCTGGAGTTCTGGGGGATTGACATTGACCAAGCCCGCCTCGAAATAGCCGCAGAGCGACTTGGACGCGACAGAGCCATCATGCTTAACATCTACGATCTGTCCAAGCATTTTCCCGATCAGCGCTTCGATGCCGTCGTTTCCACACAGACCTTGATGCTTTTCAAGCGGCTGGACCAGGTCTTGAGGGAAATTAATACGGTTCTCAAACCCGGAGGTCGGTTGCTTTTCACCATCGGGTGGACAAGGTACCGTCCCAATGTCCAGATCAAGCGACAGATCCGTGGCTACTTCGATGAAAGGTACTATATGCGCCGGTACGACGAACACGAAATCTCTCAGCTACTCCGGCGAGCCGGTTTCAGGCTCGACCATGTCCGCTTCGGCACAATTGACGTCCTGAAAACGATTCATAGTACCATCATCGTCACAAAAAATCGCAACAAGATGTTGCAGCAGTGGAAGGCCATGGAAGATGTGCTGGTCAGCGACGAGAACTTTGTCGAGAGGGGGAAAAATTTTTGCCTGACCATCTACTTCGAAGCCATCAAGGAGGAGTGATGCCCTCGATGTCTGCCGGACAGCCTTATGCTCTTCTGTTCATCGCCCCGAATCTCGGTGGCGGCGGTGCCGAACGTGCCCTGGTCAACATCGTCAATCACCTGGATCGTGCGCACTTTCGGCCCCACCTGGCACTTTTTCAATGTGAGGGTGTCTTTCTGAGAGAATTAGCTTCCGATGTGCCGGTGCACGAAATTCAGCCGACGGAGCGCGGCTTTATGCGCCGTAACTGGGTGCGAGCCAAGGCCCTCAGGCGGCTCTACAAGGAAGTGCAACCCGCGTTGATAATGAGCATCCTCTGGCAGGCCAACGCGGTCACATTACTGGCTGCCGGCCTGTGGCGCTTCCCCATTCCTATTGTGATCAATGAGCAGACAGCCCCCCAGGCCAGCCTGCGCTCAGACCCGCGGCGGCGCTTATTATGGCCCATCGCCAGCCGGTTGTACTGCCGGACCAGCCACATTGTCTTCATATCACAGGGCATCGCTGCCGAAGTAGTAGGCCGTCTCCCCATCGCTCCCGAGCGGATCAGCGTCATCCATAATCCTGTCTTCATCCATCAAGTGGTTGAGCGGGCGCGCCAGACGGTCAATTTCAGAGCCCCCAATACCCCTGCCGTCCTTGCGATCGGCCGGCTTGTCCCCCTCAAGAACTACCCGTTGCTGCTGCACGCCATTGCTCTGGTGCGGCAACAGCAAAACGTCGGACTCTATATTCTGGGGGAGGGGCCGGAACGGGCCATCATTGAGAACCTGGCCGCTACTCTGGGCATTTCGACTCAGGTGCACCTGCTCGGTTTCCAATCCAATCCGTATCCTTACCTTGCTCAGGCGGACCTTTTCGCCCTTTCTTCTGACCACGAGGGGTTCGGCAATGTCCTGGTCGAGGCCATGTCTCTCGGTATACCCGTGGTCGCCACAGATTGCCCATACGGCCCGCGCGAGATTCTGGCTGATGGCAAGTATGGGCTGCTTGTGCCACCAAATGATGAGCAGGCATTGGCAGAGGCTATTCTTTCTTTACTCCGCGAACCAGATACTCGCCGTAGACTGGGGAGAAAAGCGAAAAAGCGAGCAGAAGATTTTTCTGTGGAGAAGATCATCCCTCAATACGAGCAGTTGTTTTTAGACCTGATCGCCAACCGAATCTGACCATGTGTGGAAGAAACCTTTTGAATTTAGAACTATGGCACCGGATGTTTATTGATGGCAAGTAAAAACCGCTTGACATAGATTAAGCTCTCGGGTATCATATTACCAAAAAGAACCTCAAATAAGTAAGGAGGAAAAATTGTCACAGATTATAGTCGTTCGTCAAAAAGCAACTGATTCTGAGGTTGCTGTTATGCTGGAAGCTCTCGGGGAGTATATTAAACTGGCGGTTGATGTTGAAAAGGGGATTATCGCGGGCGGGGGAGAGCTTCATGCCGACTGCGAAGCAGCGCTTTTAAAAGAAGGGAGCAGTCAAGATAATATTTGGGGGGCAGATTGGTATCCCAGGACTAAAGAGGTTTCTTTTGAATCTCTTATTAACATTCGCCCCCGGCAAAATAACAGAAGTATGGTTATTCAAGATGCTGATTTAAGAGCCTGCGTCGATAAAATAGTAAGGGGGCTCCTGGAGGTTTAAGTAATGGAGAGAAGAAATTTGTATGAGCGCTTTAGCGGGTATGAATGGCCGCAACAGGTAGGAAATTTAGCCTCTACTTTAGCCAGAGTGAGTCTCTTAAGCACTAAACTTGATTATGACAAAACCTTGAAAGATTTATTGAGAGAGGCAACATTACTCATTGAATGGTGTGCGCCTGGAGG
>JBDRTM010000145.1:0-7501 GCA_043824065.1 Planctomycetota bacterium
CATATATTGTGCCTTCCTTGTCTTTAGGTAAAGCCGATAGTGCTGCCGCGAGCAATCGCATCGTGATGGGCTTTATAGGTATGGGTGGTCAGGGAACCGCGAATATGCGTGCATTTATGGTTCACGAGGATGTGCGGGTCGTTGCTGTTTGCGATGTTCGTGCCGAGCGCCGCCAAAAAGCCAAGGATATTGTTGACCGGCAATACGGGGACAAGGGATGCGCCATCTATAACGACTTTCGTGACCTCCTTGCTCGTAAGGATATTGATGCCGTGATGATTGCCCCCCCGGACCATTGGCACGCGTTGATGGCTGTTGCGGCCGCACAGGCCGGCAAAGATATGTATTGCGAAAAACCATTAGGTGTGGCAGTAGTCGAGGGCCAGGCAATCCGTGATGCGGTGCGAAGGTATAGCCGGGTGTTCCAGACCGGCACTCAGCAGCGGTCAGACCGTAAGTTCCGGTTCGCCTGCGAGCTTGCACGAAACGGGTATCTTGGCAAGCTCCACACAGTCAAGGTTGCTGCGCCTGGACCTGAGTATAAGCGAACATATCGTAAACCTACCACGGAAGAGCCGGTTCCCCCGGGGCTCGACTACAATATGTACGTCGGGCCGGCTCCTTTGAAACCTTACAACGGAGGCAGACTGGCCTGGCCTGACTGGTATTTGATATGGGATTACTGCGCCGGTTTTATCGTCAACTGGGGCGTTCATCATCTGGACATTGCGAACTGGGGCTGTCCGGCACTCGCCGGCGAACCGTTCGAGGTCGTCTGCAAAGGCAGCTATCGCAACGACGGCCTGACCGACAATGTCAACGATTGGCAAGCCGAGTTTAACTACACCAGCGGCCTGCGAATGACTTATACAGACACCGGCAACCCGAATAAGCAAGGCTGCCGGTTTGAGGGCGATAAGGGCTGGGTCCATGTCAACCGCGGAGGGATTTGGGCTGAGCCGGCCTCACTGTTAGAGGTGAAAATCGAGCCGAACGAAATCCATTTAGGTGAGTCCGGCAGCCACCACACTGATTTTCTCAATTGTGTGCGGACCCGCCGCGACCCCATAGCTCCGGTCGAAGCCGGCCACAAAGCTTCCTATCTCGGTTTGGTTCCGGAAATTGCAACCCGGCTGAAGCGCAAGCTCAGGTGGGAACCGGCCGCTGAACGGTTCATCGGTGATAATGAAGCCGACCGCATGTTGGCCCGGCCGATGCGCAGTCCATGGCGTTTGTAAACGAATAAGGTGAGTAGTGAGTAGTCAATAGTCAATTAACCAATTAACCACTCACCAATTAACCATTTAAGTTAAGGAGCTTTTAAAAATGGGTAATGTCTATATTGGTCTAAATACTGAGTTCTCTCGCAGCAGCGACAAACCTTTTGAGTGGGCTGTTGAGAAAGCTGCCGAGATGGGCTACGAGTACATAGAGCCTATGGTTCACTTTGGCCGGGAGCTGATGAGCGAGGCCGGGTATTTCCACACCGTTTCGATGTTTGACGACCCATACCGAATCAAGGAAGCCTGCGACAAAGCGGGATTGAAGATTTCCGCCCTTCAGTCGCATGGGCCTTTGGGCAGGCCGGAGGTTCACGGAGAGTACATCAAGATGGCGATTCGAGTTGCGGCTGAGATAGGAGTGCCGGTAGTCAATACTGACGAAGGCGTCAAGGCCAAGTGGACGACCGAAGAAGAGGACCACGTATTGATTAAATACACGCTTCAGGAAGCGGCCTTTGTCGCCGAGCGTCGCGGCGTTGTCATCGGGCTGGAACCACACGCACAATACTCCAAAACGCCCGATGGTTTGGACCGTATCTACAATCTGGTCAAATCGCCGGCCATCGGAATCAACCTGGATACCGGCAATGCCTACTTGGCCGGACAGGATGTGTACGAGTGGCTGGAAAGGGTGGCCGAACGGCTGGTACATTTGCACGCAAAAGATATTTCAGTAGAACACTCCGAAGCCGAACGCGGAAAAGTGACCGGTACACCGGTAGGCTGCGCCTGTGGTGACGGTGTTATCGACTGGGCCAGGGTCATCGAAATAGTCAAAACCAAGACCCCTCGTGACATCGTATTTTCCGTAGAGTGTGGTACGCCCGACCAGGCACAGCGCAGTCTAAACCATCTAAAAGAATTGGTATAAGCTTCGCCTCTCTGGTTGAACCGAAAAGTTTACCCCCGGTGTACGCTTACCTGCTTTTTAAGTTTACCCCCGGTGTGTGCCTACTTGCTTATCTGCCGGGGGTCATTTCGAGCTTGTCGAGAAATCTATTCAAGTAACCGCCTGAAGGGCTTCCACAATTTTGCTTTTTGACTTTTGATTTTTTAATTTTGTTTTCCCTGCATTTACAAGTAAAAGCAAAATATTTCTGTTCCTGCCCTTATTCCTATGCTTATCTGCTGAACGTACCACGCTGCATTTATACCAGGGATTCGAGTTTCTTGATATCTATTTTATCTATGGCTTTTTTCAGGCCGTCCATACTTATTTGGCTTCCTTCGACGGTCAACAGGAATCGGTCCTTTACAAAAACCTGAACCGACCCGCTCATGGTTTCCTTGTCGTATTCCTCCATACCTTTGTAGTCTTTATATGTGATGGTCTTCTCATACTCGGTTTCAGTTTCGCGATTGTACTGCATCATCGACCAGCTTGCCAAGCCCATCTTCATGGAGCCGCTCAGGTTTCCGGCGTCCATAATCGTAATTTTGATGTAACTGTCTTCGGCCCCGTATTCAGCTTCCGCTATAGCCATATCGAAACCCATCATCTGGTTGCGCTCCACGGAGGCATTGGTTCGCTTCATGCCGGCCAGGTCTGCGGGCAGCATGCTTTTCAGAGTCTCCATTTCAACAGGTTTAATATCTTTGCCCTGATTCATCTGTGTGAGTGCCTGTTTCGTTTGAGCAGCCGAATCTTCGTAGTTACCCTGCATATCGGGAATATTCGTCGCAGGAGAATGATCGGAAGATTGTGTTTGTCCCTCATCCTTTTTTTTACTGCAGCCGTTAATCATCAATAGGGTTACAAACATACCGATTAATACTCGCTGATTTACTACCACTATCATAGTTATTTTCCTTTCTCTGATATTTGCCATTTGACATCATAAACGGCATTTCTGCACACTTGACACTCTTCCTGATACACTCCTGTTCAATTCAAACCCTATAATCCGGAATTTCCCATATACACTTCACTGAAACTCTTCTGCACACTTCAAGTTCCATAAAACCATAATTTTATCACAATGTCAACAATATTCCGCTCAAACTTAGGGGTTTTTTAAGATGGATTCTGGGGGGATGATTTACTCAAGGCGCACTCCCTGTGTATGACGATATAAGGGGTAGTTAACAATATCCCGTAAACCCTTATTACACAAGGAGGTGCATTATGTTGAAACGTAAAGCTCTAATGGAATCAATATCGTCAAACCTGCACAGTTTTCTCAAAAAAATCTGCAACAATTTGTCATTGCCAGACAAAAAGTTCCTACGCGACAGCACAATAGGGCTACTTCGGTGCGGCAAGCCGATCGTTTGTCAAATGGCACGGCATCTGCCAAACCAACGAACCAGGTTTCTCTCGCGACTGGACCGGCTCGAAGCTCACCTTGTAAAGGATAGCGACTTTGACAACAGAGTCAAGGCCGCATTGCCGGAAGTATGGTTGCCTTTTATTCAGTATGATACACCGATTATTCTCGATCTTTCGGACATTGCCAAGCCCTTGGCAAAGAAGATGGATTATCTGGCTACAGTTCGCGATGGCAGTACCGGTGAATTGGTGAACGGTTACTGGTTGGTCGAATTGTATGTCTCACTGAGTCGCAAAAATCCTGTTCCTGTATTACTGGAACCGTTCAGCCATGAACAACCTTACAGTCCGGGACAAAATCCTATTGTTCTCAATGCTGTTCATAAAATCTTTGAGCTTACTTTCGACTTCACAACGATTTGCTGCCCGGATGCCTGTGAGAAAAACCCGAAGTTTGAAAATGTTTAGGTTGAATATTTGTTCCAATAAATTAAAATGGATTAACTTTTTAAAATACTGGTGGAGATTAGCGTTTTTCCCTTTGATTGTGAGTATTGATAACAGATAGTTGCATACCCGAGAGGGAGGAGAATGCAGCAAAACAATGAACGTCAATTTTAGGAGTGCTGAAATGAAGAACCGCAAAAATATTACTCGGCGTAATTTTATGGCTTCCGCTGCCGCAGCAGTGGCGGTTTCCGCTGCGAGCACCACGGCACAGGCCCAGGCGTCGAATAAGTCCAAGATTAAGTATGAACCAATACCAATAGGGAATTTTCCGGTCGAAATCAAGCCGCCGAAGAAATTCAAACTGAAATATGCACCTTCTTTTGGTATGTTTCGGCAACATGCAGGCAAAGACCCAATCGACCAGCTTAAATTTATGGCCGACCAGGGTTTTTCCGCTATATTCGATAACGGCCTGATAAGAAAGCCGAAGGATTTGCAGGAAAAGATTGCAAAAGAAACGGACCGATTGGATATGACTATTGGGCCGTTTGTCTTGTATGCTGATTTCAGCGTAAAGTCATTTGTTACCCGCGATAAGGCGATACGCAAGATGCTGATAAACAAGATGAAGGACGGTGTTGAATTGGCTAAGCGCGTCAACGCCAAATGGGCGCTGGTGGTGCCGGGTCGTTTCGATGAAGGCCTTGAGTGGGACTATCAGACAGCTAACGTAATCGAGAACCTCAAGCATCGCGCCGCAGTATGTGAGCCGTCGGGACTGGTAATCGTAATTGAACCTCTGAATGCGTGGACCAATCATCCGGGGCTGTTTCTGACAAAGATTCCTCAAGCATATCAGATATGCCGGGCGGTTGGCAGCCCTTCCTGCAAAATTGTCAACGACATTTATCACCAGCAGATCACCGAAGGTAACCTCATCCCGAATATCGATATGGCCTGGGACGAAATCGCCAGTTTTCATCTGGGCGATAACCCGGGCCGCAAGGAACCAACAACCGGAGAGATCAATTACAAAAACATCTTCAAGCATCTCCATAAGAAAGGTTACAAGGGCGTATTATGTATGGAGCATGGCAGGAGCAAGCCGGGTAAGCAAGGCGAGATGGCGGTCATTGAAGCTTATCGAGCCTGCGACGATTTTTAGTCCGGCTGATTTTTTAAAAGAATTTCGGAGGCACATAACTTCATTAACAACCAATTTAATCGAAAGGGATTATTTATGAAGAAGAAATTAAACAAGAAAATCAGTAACATTTCGCGAAGGAGCTTCATTAAGACCTCGGCAACCGGCATGGCGGCGGTCCTGGCCGGTAAGAGTGTCGTCTTTGCTGCACGCGCTAACAGGAAGATGCGAGTGGGGCTGATTGGCTGCGGCGGACGGGGCAATGGGGCTCTGGGAAACTGCATGGACGCAGGCGAACATATCGAGAATCTGGAGCTGGAAGTTATAGCAACGGCCGACTGGTTCAAGGATAGGGCGGTGAAAGCCGGGAAGAAATATAATGTCCCTGCGGCACGTTGTTTCTCCGGCGCCAATGGCTACAAGAAGCTCCTCGATACAAATGTCGATGTTGTCCTGATAGCGACCTCGCCCAATTTCCGCCCCGTGCATTTTGAGGCATCAATCAAAGCGGGCAAGCACGTCTTTATGGAAAAGCCCGTTGCTGTCGATCCACCCGGTGCCCGTAGAGTCATCGAAGCCGGCGAGCTGGCCAAGCGCAAAGGCCTGGGAGTGGTTGCCGGCACACAGCGCCGCCATCAGAGAAACTATCTCAGAACCGCTTATGCCATCAAGCACGGCGCCATCGGCGATATCAGAGGCGGCTGTGTCTGGTGGTGTGGTGGTGCCCTGTGGTATAAGACCAAGGAACCGGGCGAGAGCGATGCAGACTACATGGTACGCAACTGGGTCAGCTTTACCGAGATGTCGGGCGACCATATCGTCGAGCAGCACGTCCACAACCTCGATGTTGCCAACTGGTACATTGGGCATCCGCCTATCAGGGCCCTTGGATTCGGCGGACGCGCCCGCCGCAAAACCGGCAACCAGTTTGACTTCCACAGCATCCAGTATGACTACGCGGACGACTTTCACATCCATAGTATGTGCCGCCAGATTAACGGCTGCTATAACAGAGTCAGTGAGCACTTTGTAGGTAGCGAAGGTTCAACCGAGGGAGACGGCAGGAGGATGAAGTCGAGCAAGAACATCGACGCGCCGGACTTCCCCGAGCACAAGGGGCCGTATTGCCAGGAGCATGTTGACCTGCTCAACAGTATCCTCGCCGGCAAGCCGCTCAACGAGGCCCGCAACGTTGCTGAAGCTAACCTTACTGCGATTATGGGCCGTATCGCCACTTACACCGGCCAAATGGTCGAGTGGGCGGACCTTACCGAGAACAAGGATTCGAAGTGGTACAACCTCACTCTCAAGCCCACCGCCGAAGACTTCGAAAAAGGCGAGGTTGTGGCTCCACCGGACGAAATCGCTGCGGTCCCGGGCGAAGATAGAAGGCAAAGAGGATAACAGTTTTGCCTTTGTCAATGTCAATGTGCTTTGCCGAGCACCAGGTAAGGCGAAAACTTGCACTTTGACACTTGTGAGCTGTCAGCAAAAAAGTCGCGCTGTCACAGGCGCGGCTTTTTTATTTATAAGCTTAAACTGACCAAATTTCTTTGTCATTCCCGCGAAAGCGGGAATCTATACTATTGCCACAGTTTTGGATTCCTGTTTTCACAGGAATGACAATCTGCATTATGTTCTTGTCAAGGCAGCACTTACTCCAAAGTTTGGCTCAAGATAGGTCAGTTTGAGTTATAAGCCTAATGTCACACTGTATGGAGCTGCAGGTATTCCGAAACTCCGGAGGCTGATTAGTATCCTGTAATACGCCTGTTAGTCCTAAGGACTCCTTGCGGAGAAGCGTGCGTTTCCGCATCTAATTTAATGGGTGGCAGCCTCAAGCGAGTCCCGCACTAATTAGTATCTGTTGCGGAAAACGAAAATCGACGATGTCACCCCTGCGAAAGCAGGGGTCCGGAGCGAAAAACTGGATTCCCGCTTTCGCGGGAATGACAAATACTGTTTCCGCAACAGGAACTAATTAGGCGTGAGCTTAAGCTCAATTGGTGCGGGACGAGCTTGTGGATGGCGCCGAATAACTACCAGTAACCACCACGCATTTTTCGTGTTACAGACTATTAGGACTTGTAAACAAATTATCTTCCATTTTTGGCCGGCTGCGGCTTCGGCTGGCGGTGTTAGCAAAACTCGGACTACCAACCAGTAGGCCTGCATTTTGCTTCCTTGCCAGCCTTGTCCTCGCTCAGCCAAAAACGAAACCTAATTTCTTTACCAGTCCTAAGGGTTTTCCGTTTCGCTCCAATATTGACTCCGCCAAAAGACGGCGGATTCCGCCTATGGCGGATCTTCGACTTCGATATTGATTCCGCCATAAGACGGCGGATCTTCGATATT
>JBDRTM010000146.1:0-3485 GCA_043824065.1 Planctomycetota bacterium
GGACTGTGCGTATTTTTAGTGCCAGGGCATGTGCAGCGCCCTTGGAAAAAGCTGCAAAATTGTTTGAGGAGCAGACGGGTATCGACGTAGAAATCAGCGTATGTAGTCGCCATTGTGCCAAACCGGTGGCTGAAGAAGCTACGGGAGAGACTGGCGGTGACGATTTTCTGTTAGAAATTGCCGATGCCGGCATACACGACCTTGCCATAGCAGGGGCTGAGTATCTGCTTGACGATGGGGAAGTACGAGGAATTGTGCAAAGGGGGCAGCGTCGTACCATTGCCTGCCGTGTTTCGGCTATTATTGTGCCCGCGGGCAATCCCAAGAATATACGTTGTGTCGAAGATATAGCCAAGCCGGGCGTGCGTGTGGGTGTGTCGGTCATAGATTGCCTGAAGGGATTGTGGGAGGATATCAGCGGCAGATTGGGTCTTTTAGATAAGATTCGAAGAAACATTTGTTATTACGCCAACGGCTGCATTTCTATTGTTGAAGCGGTGGCGACCAATGAAATTGATGCTGCATTCGGCTGGACGGCTTTTAAACATTTGGAACCGGAAAGGATAGAAATCGTTGAAATGCCTAAAGAACAACAGGTGTCTCGGGGGACAGGTGTGGGAATGTTGTCTTTCGCCAAGGACAGCCAGATCGCAACACAGTTTATGGACTTCCTGGCCTCTCCGCAAGCACGCCGGTTCTACGAGGAATATGGATGGAGCATTACAGAAGAATAAGTTCCGGAGAATACTGAATCGCAGTATCTGTCCACCTGAGATTACTCCCTGACCTAATAATCGAAGCCTGATGTTATGGTTTTTCTGGAAAGCCTTTACGAAATTTTGCTTCTGGTTCATTTGTTTGCGACATTTGTTCTTGTCGGCAGCATGACGCATAACCTGCTCATCGTCATCGGCTATGTCCGCGGCAAATTCGGTCGGCAAAAACTTGAATGGCTCTATGTTAGAGTGTCCTTGTGGGCCTACACAATTGTTTACGTTATCGGTGTGCTGATTTATCCTGCCTACGGGGCCCGCATCCGTCATCCTTATCTTGACCAGCAATTGCCCTGGGCCACGGGACTGTTTGAGGTCAAGGAGCCTTGGGGTGCCGTGGGACTGGCGATGTTCTTCGCGTTTTATTTTCTGCGCAAAAGTTTTCAGCCGGCTGTGGAAAAAGAAAAGCTGTTCCTTTACGTGCCGCTCTGTTTATTGTTGAACGTAATCCTGTGGTACAAGGTTATCGTCGGATGCTACCTGGCACTTTTGAAGGGAACCTGGTAATGAAGAAATCAGATATCACTTACATCATCTGTTCTGTTTTCTCGGCTATGACCGCCTTTTTCTATTTCTTTGCTATGTGGCTTCACATCAGGCTGCCGCGCTATTATCCTTTGGAACATACCTGGAAATGGGTCAAAGAAGAGGGTGTACCTTCCCAAGGCTGGTATGCAAAACAGGTCTTCGCCTTTTTGGCGGCGGGCGTTGTTACGCTGGTTGTTTATTTTATCCTCAAGCGTAGCGTTCCCACCGAAGCAAACCTAAAACCCGCTCTGACCAGGATGCTCGGCGTGGCGGTAACACTGATTGTAATAATCTGCATGGGGTATATGCTGTATTATGAATTTGACAAATGGGGTGTTTTTGCATCTATGGGTTGGCAATGAAAACGGCTGTAAACACTCCCATAAGAGGTTGGCGTGACCGTGTCTTTTCTGCGGTGGCATTTTTCTTTGTGTCCGTCTTTATTATATTTGTCCTGACGCTGATTGTTACGGACGTCTTTTATGTGGATAAAAAAGCCGTCGCAACGGTCCTGGCCTCCAAATTTATCCGTCACGCTCTCTGGATGAGTATCTGGACGAGCTGTGCCACGACCTTAATAGCGCTGCTTTTTGCGGTCCCTATGGGATACTCTTTAAGCCGCTTTCGGTTTCCAGGCCACATCCTGGCTGATGCCATTGTGGATTTGCCCATAGTATTTCCTCCGCTGGTAGCTGGTCTGACGCTGTTGGTGTTTTTTTCACAGACGAGTCCCGGCCGATGGATACAGGAAGACCTGGGTATCGAGTTTGTTTTTCAGCCTAAAGGCATTGTGCTGTGCCAGTTTGTGGCTGCCGCAAGTTTTGCTATTCGCTCGGCCAAGACCGCATTTGACGACGTTGACCGGCGTTACGAAAATGTGGCTCTGACCTTAGGCTGCACACAATGGGGCAGTTTTCGCCGTGTTTGTCTGCCTTTGGCCCGGAACGGCATTATCGCCGGCGGTATCTTAACCTGGGCACGTGCGTTTGGGCTTTTCGGGCCGTTGATGATTTTTGTAGGTTCTTTCCGCGGACGAACCGAAGTTTTAAGCACAACAATATTTCTCGAACAATCAGTCGGCAATCTTGAAGTGGCACTGGCAATAGCATTACTGCTTATCTTTGTAGCCTTGATTGCGGTAACATGCATCCGCCTTGTTGGCGGTTCGGCCCTGGTGAAATTATGATTCGCACCGAAGAAATTTCTTTTCGTATCGGCACATTCCAGCTGCAGCGTTTGAGCATCAACATAGCGAAGGGAGAATACTTTATCCTGTTAGGGCCGCCGGGCTCGGGTAAGACTATCTTTCTGGAGTGCCTTTGCGGTCTTAAAAAGATTGATTCGGGACAAATACACATCGATGGACACCAGGTAACCAACCTCGAACCACGTGCCCGGGGTATCGGATATGTCCCTCAGGATTACGCCCTTTTTCCACATCTTTCCGTCGAGCGAAATATCGCCTTCGGCTTACGCGTCCGCGGTTGTCAACACAAACAGATAAAAGCAAAAGTTGCCGAGGCGGCAGAGCTGCTGGACATCCAACGGTTGTTGACACGCAGAATCCACGGTCTCAGTGGTGGTGAAAAACAACGTGTTGCCTTGGCGCGGGCCCTGGTTCTGCAGCCGAAAATTTTACTTCTGGATGAGCCGGTCTGTGCTTTGGATGAGGTTACACGGCAGGAGGTCTGCGCACAACTGTTGGGCATTCAGCGCCGGCTCGGCCTAACTACCATCCATGTGAGCCATAATCTGGAAGAAGCATTTACCGTAGCTGACCGAGCAGCTATCTTGAACGAGGGTATCCTGCAACAGGTCGGCCCTCTGGATGAGCTGCTGGACAAGCCGAACAGCAAGTTTGTCGCTCGCTTTATGCGACGCGAAAAAAATCTTCCGTATAGAGATAACACCAATCGCAATGGATGAGGTGAGTAGTGAGTAGAATAAGTGAGCTAAAGTTTGAAGTGCCTAAAGTGCCTAAAGTTAAAAGTGCCTAAAGTTCAGTTTTCGTTTAAGGTTGTCGATGCTCGTATCGATGCTTGTCATAGAAGCTTGACCCGCCAACGGCGGGTTTCAATCGGAACCCAGCGTTGCTGGGTCGCTTTTCCTCGAGCATCCGCCGCAAGGCGTCCCTTACGGGACAACGTCGAGCTTCCAGTCCGATACCAGCTTCGACACCGACAA
>JBDRTM010000147.1:0-17240 GCA_043824065.1 Planctomycetota bacterium
CAACGGGCAAAGAGGGCATCCTACATTATTCTCAAGGTCATTGTTCAGCGAGCTGGTGAATGCCCCGAAAGAACAAGGTGCCAGGTACGTTCTACATTCGAACGCAGAAAAAGTTCTCGAGCTTGAAACATCCGAGAGCACGATACTGACCGGTATTGATACTCCGGAGGACTATCGATTTCAGTTCGGGACCAATCCATAAAGAGTGCTTTGAAAACACCCACGAGGATATTTCCATGCCGTATAACATTCCGGTGGACCTCATCATTCATCAGTATAATCCGGAATCCTGGCACAAAGCTACCGAGGATATAGCTGCCAGAGCATGCCATCCTGAATTTGTAAAATCAGAAGATGAAAAGCCATATCGAGGATACGAAGCGATGCTTGATGAATCTCTTGAAGGTTCCAACTTGAAAATAACCGTTTCATATCAGGGTGATTGGCAGCTCTAAATCACCTCCATGCCAACTTTTCCAAGAGACTCCACGGTCGAGGCTTTTGGCGTAGCAAACATCAAAATTGGTTACGACATCCGGAGTTTCCCGCCAACACCAGGCAATATGCCAAACCCCGTTTTTGTCCTCTAAAATACCGCCAAACGGATATGCGTTGCAGGTTGGATTCCGGTCACGCCCATTTGTCAAAACCGGAACCGTCTTTGTCCATTGCTGGGTCTCTTCGTTATAATGGACCAGGATTCGCATTCCGTTTCCGCTGCCTCCGTGGCGGTACATGATATAAATTGAGCCATCGTGCAGCTTCAACACGGTCGGATACGTGACCCTGTCTTCGTAATCGCCGGTCCACTTGTGAATGCCTTCGAACGTGTGTATATCCGCAGGGACCTTAGTTCGATAATACCGCAGGGGTGCGCAGTGCATATTACCTGTAATGTGAAGATGTCCCCTTTGCCACTGGGACCTTGCGCATTTCCATCTCGTTCGCGGTGGAAACTGCCACCCATGTGGAGTACATACAAATAAGTACGAGAACAGATGCCAAGCGCCGAACAGACACGATAATCGCCCTTTCAGAGTATTGTCCCTACATCATTTTTGCTCAGCTACCACGCCGAGCTTCCTTTTTACTAATTAAATCTATTCTCTCCATTTGCACTGCATCAATGGAACGGATGTTCTCCACAGACTCACGGTCTATTGGCCCCGGCCAATACAGTAGAGATTATTCTCCGACCGTATGAAAATGTGATTCTGGGAAACAGCGGGACTGGCGCCGCACTTCTCGTTGAGCTCATTCTCGGCAAGGACTTTAAATTCGCCCCCAGCCTGGACAACCGTGGTCTTGCCTTTCTCGGAGAGGAAATATATACTGCCATCCACCCAGATCGGCGAGGCCGAGTATCGACCCTCCAAGCGCTCTCTCCAAATCTCTTCGCCGGTTGCCGCCCTGAGACACTTGGCGACACCGGTCTCGGTGACCAGGAAAAGGAAGGGCCTGACATAAAGCATTGAAGGTATCTTGGAAACGTCATCCGTGGATTCCCACGCGATGTGCGTCTCCGTGACGTCGCCTTTTCCGCCGGTGCGGACGGCGCGGATCGCTGACTCGCCGAACCCGGAGGTAGTGAAAATCAGGCCGTCGCCAATAACGACGGAAGGAACTACGCCTTCGCCCGGGCTTGAGACCGTCCAAATCCTCTCGCCGGTCTTGAGATCAAAGCCCTGCACGACATCACCCGCCGAGCTGACGAGCTGGTCCCGGCCATTTTCACTCAGGACCTGTGGTGTGATATGTGCGATACGGGAAGACCGCCGCCGGCCCCTCCACCGCACTTCGCCTGTATTCTTGTCCAGGGCAAGTATAAGGGCCTGGTCCCATGGTTTTTGCCATCCGAGTTTCTTGTCCGGACCGCTGCTGCTGCCATCAAAGGGAACGATTAGCAAATCTCTGTACAGTATCGGCGAAACTCCCAGCCCGTGTTCACTGAAATATTCAAACTCGCGGTAGGTCCAAATTACACTACCTTCCATCGAGACTGCCGCCAGAGTTCCATCAAAGGCCAGGACATATACTCTCTTACCATCGGTTACCGGCGTGGATGAAGCGTATGAGTTCAGCCTCTGCTTGTGTCCCGGCTTTTGCCGGAGCACTTGTTTGTCCCAAAGGACGGTTCCGGTCAGCCGATCGAGACACAACAAACGAAATGAGGCGCCTCCGTCCGTTGCGGTCGTTACAAACACGCGTTCATCGAACACGATAGGCGATGACCAGCCCTCGCCCGGAATCGGTTTTTTCCAGACAATGTTGGACGTTTGGCTCCATTCGAGCGGGACATCCTTCTCATTTGATATACCTTGCCGGGTCGGTCCTCGAAAACAGGGCCAGTTCTCGGCCAGAGTTGAGTTAAACGCCATAAGCGTCAAGGTGACCGAGCACGATATGCAAAAAAACTTGTTTCGATAGTTAGTTCCCATGAGCTATGAATCCTCCTGAGTAAATTGGGCCGGCAGAACGCTGCACTCTAATAGTTTTCATTCGTTTCCATTGTGAACTACTAATTCAATACTTCCTGAAGCAACACCTTAACGACAATTCTAATCATCTTCTGGTCACCATACTACCAAATCTTCTTGCTTTATGCAATTGCCCGGAACTTGCAGCCTTAATACTTCGAAAACGATGGTCTATGATAATATGCGGTTTGCTGAGATGGTAAAACAGCTCCTACAACGATATTCGGTATGAATTCTTCTTGAAGTGAGACGGCTAATTTGGTATAAAATAGTCTGTGGAGCCGACTCCGCCGAAGCGGCTTCGTCGCCTCGCGAAGGCAGGCTCTGTGGATTTTGGCTATCTCTTCTACAGAATCCTTGTTGTTTTCCGACAATGGATATACTGCCGAAGGAAGGAGGATTATTATGTATAAGAAATTGATTTATTCAGTTTCTTTTGCTTTAGCGCTTGGTGCTGCTCTGACGAGCACAGCGAATGCTGAGGACCCCAGTCTTGTCGGCTGGTGGAAGCTTGATAATGAGGGTACCGGTACTGTGCTTGATTATTCCGGCTATGGCCGGGACGGCACACTCATCGGCAGTCCGCAGTTTGTGCCTGGCGTTTACGGGCAAGCTTTGGAGTTTCACGGCGACCCTGATTATGTGAATATAGACGGTTACAAGGGCCTTCTCGGCGGACATGCTTTTAGCATAACGGCGTGGATCAAGACCACCGGCAACGGTGAGATTGTGGGCTGGGGCAATAACACCGGCACCGAAAGAATAGAATTCCGGGTCAACGAGTACAGATTACGCACCGAGCATGGCTCGGGTAACAGGCAAGGTGATACCTTTGTGAGCGACAATGAATGGCACCACGTTGCCCTGACGGTAGAAGAGAACGCCACGATTTCATATCCACAGGTGACACTTTACCTCGACGGTGAAGATGACACCAGGTCCGGTACAGATTCTGATGCCTTCAATATCGTCGCTAACTATGATGTCAAAATAGCTCGCCAGTACTCTGGTTCCAACAGATGGTTCATCGGGCTGATTGACGATGTCCGCATCTATGACCGGGTACTGTCAGCGGACGAGATTAAGAATCTGGCGATGCTTCCGGTAGCCAGTAAACCATCACCTGCTGATGGCGCCATAAATTCGAACACATGGGCAAGCCTTAGCTGGTCGTCTGGAGCTGGTGCGGTCTCACACGATGTGTACTTCGGCGAGAATTTACATGAAGTGACTGCCGGCACAGAAGAAGCTTTCCAGGGTAACCAGCCAAAGACTAATTTTGTTGCTGGCTTACCAGGATTTCCTTATCCTGATGGGCTTACGATAGGTACGACTTACTATTGGCGGGTCGATGAGATTGAGGCCGACGGCACTACTATAAAGACTCCTGCAAAATGAATGGGTTCGGCGGAGTTGAGCAGAACTGAAAAATAGATTTTGCCAGCCAAACGAGGGCTTCGCTGGTGGAAAACTGATACGAGACTGGCGGTAAGATGGGCGATGGTCATTTGATTGCTTATAGCAGTGAACGAATAGTGTGTTGTTTGTTCGACCAGGCAGATACCTTCCTTAGTAATGAGGGCATGTGTTCTGTTGGAATCGGTAGAACTGCGTTTCGTCCGGCAGATTGCCTAATTCAAAACCACACATCTCTAACAGTGGTGGATTTGAGTTTAGGTATTCGATCAGTTGTGGGACAAATTTTATACCTTCAAGATGTTTTACGATAAATGCCCGCAGCATAGCGTGTTTTGAGTGGCCGGTTCTTCCAGGCCCGTAGTTTCTATCTGGCAGTGCTGAAAGAATGATTGCAAATCATTATTTAACATAAAGTTACGTATTTCGCAGACGCCTTTATAAAATAAAGCAAAGGAGAAAAAAACGAAAACAAAATACATAGACAATTCGATTGAAGATAGTATATTTACCAGAATGAAGAGTGGTGTAATAAAAGTTAGTTTAGTTGCTTTAGTTGGAACAATAATTGGTGTGGGTGTGTATGGTTGTAAAAAGTCCGAAGACTATTACAATCGGGGGATTGCGTACCATCGTAAAAAAGAATATGACCAGGTCATCTCAGACTACACCAAGGCTATTGAGATAGACCCACAACGGTTTGCTGTTGCCTACGCCGAGCGTGCATTTATCTACTATAATAAACAAGAATATGACAAAGCGTGGGAGGATGTCCATAAGGCAGAGAGTCTGGGGCAGGAAGTTCGGCCACAATTTCTCAAGACTCTTCGTGAAGCTTCAGGAAGAAAAAAGTGAATTAGGGTAAGCCAATCTCAGCCTGGCACATGAAAAGGACGCTGAGAAGGCAGGCGAGCTGACCGAAAAGCAAGCCGCCGGCAGGATCGAGGCCTACAAGAAGAGCATTGGCCGGGGAATGAGGAACAACCAGCCCCTTCGTCCTCATAGGTCGGTGATGCAATATAGATGTTCTTTGCCTTTTAGGAACAATTCGTCGCCAACAATGGCGGGTGAGCAATCGAACTTATCATCGAGGGTATTGGTGGCTAAAACCTGGAGTTTCTCTGATAGCTTGATGACCTGGGTCTTGCCGTTTTGGCCAACGAAATAGACCCTGTCGGCGGCTCCCACCGGTGATGCGAAAATCTCTCCCATCCCCTCAAGGCGCTGCTTGACAAAGTTGGCCTTGCCGGTCTCGGCCTGGTAGCAGGAAATTATCGCCCGGTTGACAGAACAGACATATATTTTATCGCCATAGAGCAGTGGCGATGGCACATACGGAGTGGCCTCATTAACCTGCCAGGTGATTGCGTCGGAACCACTGAGGTCACCGGTTCGGCCCAGCTCGATAGCCTGCAAGGCACTGCCACGAAAACCACTGGTACAAAACACCTTTCCGAAACCAACGACCGGCGAGGGTATTACGTTTCCGGTTTGCCCAGAGCATTGCCAGAGTAACTCACCTGTTTGAAGATCATAGGCACGAATGAGACCCGTTGCGCTGGTTATTACCTGTGTCTTGCCTTTTACTTCGGCAGCAATCGGCGTTGCCCAGGAAGTGGTCTCATCACGGCCTTTTTTCCAGATTGTTTCGCCCGTTTCTTTATTGAGCGCGTAAATAAAGGAATCATCTTCATGGTCAATAACGACGATTACCGCATCGCCGGCCAGTGCCGGCGAGCTGCCTTCGCCGAACATCATTTTTATTGTCATCTTCCCAAAGTCCCTGCTCCATTTATGATTGCCATCGACGTCGTAACAATGCACGCCACGCGAGCCGAAACTTGCCCAGACGTATTTGCCATCGGTAACCGGTGAATATGAAGCAAAGCCGCCGTAATTCGAATGATGGCCCTCGTGGGGCAGCTCTTCACGGGCGGTCTTCTGCCAGAGAAGCTTGCCGGTCTTTCGGTCCAGACAGACAATATCAAATTTATACACGTTCGTCGGAGGCCTGCCGCCATGGAAGGGCCGTCTTCCACCTCCTCCTTGGGCCGCGCTCTGTGCAGCCGGCGAGCCTTTCTTGTCAGTCTCAATCGCAGTTAGAAAAAAGATTTTGTTGCCCCAGATAACCGGACTTGAGGTGCCCTGTCCGGGTAACTTGACCTTCCACTTGATATTCTTGGTTTCACTCCAGGTCAGGGGAGGGTTTCCTTTCGGGGCCACACCCGTGGCGTCAGGCCCGCGCCAGGTTGGCCAATAATCACTACCCGAATCCCCATAGACATTCACTGATACAAAGGCTGTCAGTAAGCTAACACTGATTGTCAAAACCACCAGTTTGTACATTTGAATCTCCTTTTCATCTGATTGTCACTCTCAAATTAAATTACCAAATAAATCTGCTTAGCAAAACTACCGATTTTATTTATTGATATAATAGTCGTTGTGTCTTATAAATACAAGGGCGTAACTTGTTTTTTTAATGTTGGCTTCTTTATACAAGTTAATCTTAGTCGATTCACCGGCTAACAAGCGAAACGCTATTAGCACGAGGATTTAATAATTTGACTTGACAACAATCGTTTTTATATTGGGGTGCTTATGAGTAGAATACTGATGTTGATAACAGTTTTCGGGTTGTTGTTGGCCGCTCCGACCTTGGGCGGAGATTGGCCTCAATGGCGAGGTCCTAATCGAGATGGTATCTGGCGTGAAAAAGGTATTGTCGAGAAATTCGAGACTTCACGGCTTGAGCCCCGGTGGCAGGTCACAATTGCTAACGGCTACAGCGGGCCAACCGTTGCCAACGGCCGGGTATATGTCACCGACCGCTTAGCTTCCCCAACTCAGGTCGAGCGCGTTCACTGCTTCGATGCCACCTCTGGTGAGAGAATCTGGTCTCATGCCTATGAATGCACATACGAAAGAGTCGATCGCAGGGACGGCCCCCGTGCTTCGGTTACTATCGACGAGAGCCGCGCTTATTCGCTCGGCACAATGGGACATTTATTTTGTTTCGATGCGACAAATGGAGAAGTCCTCTGGAGCAAAGAACTTAATGCCGAGTACAAAATCAGAATGTCCCTTTGGGGAATTACAGCTTCTCCACTCGTTGAAAACGAAATGGTCATAGTACACATCGGCGGCAAAGACGACGCCTGCATTGTCGCCTTTGATAAAGTAACCGGAAAGGAAAAATGGCGAGCTCTAAACGACTCCGCCTCGTATTCGGCGCCCATCGTCATTGAACAGGCGGGTAAGCGCGTGCTGGTTTGCTGGACCGGTGAGAGAGTCGTAGGCCTGGACCCCCTGACCGGAAAGCTCTACTGGCAACACCCATTCCCACCGGCCCGCATCAGCCAGAACATTGCCACGCCGGTTATCGAAAATAATTATCTTTTCGTCAGCAGCTTCTTTGGCGGATCACTGCTGCTGAAAGTTAATCCCGACAAGCTCGCCGTTGAAAAAGTGTGGCAACGCCAGGGCCCCAGCGAAAGAAACACGGACAGCCTTCATTGCTGCATATCCACTCCTGTGCTTCAAGGGGATTACATCTACGGCGTGGATAGTTACGGCGAACTCCGCTGTCTGGATTTGCACACCGGCGACCGCATCTGGGAAAGTCTCGACCCTGTCCCCAAGGCCCGCTGGGCCAACATTCACCTGGTACGACATGAAGACAAGATATGGATGTTCAACGAGCGCGGTGAATTAATCATCAGCAAATTATCGCCAAATGGATTTAGTGAAATCAGTCGTACTAAGCTTATCGAACCTACACAAGGACAACTAAGCCAGCGCGGCGGGGTGTGCTGGTCCCATCCCGCATTTGCATACAAGCACGTTTTCATTAGAAACGACGAAACACTTCTCTGTGTGGACCTTTCGGCAAAAGATTAGATGCCGATGCCAAGTTACCATTAATCATTAGGCAGCTATTTCATGTCGAATTTCTTCTTGAAAAAACTCAGAGACTCCATTTCGGCATAAGGCAAATAGAGGAAAGCACTATAATGACCGGAAAAAAGATAAATCACTTCCGGTTTGCCAATAGCTTCCCACAATCTGTCGCCGCACTTTCTCGGAACAACTCTATCAAACGCCGCAATATACATTAAGACATTTCTGGCATCTATATACCCGGCCAATTTGAGAGGGTCCGTTGTCACCTTGTCTGATAATTCAGTATATATAGTTTCAGAAGATATTCCCTGTTCCATGAGCTCTTTGATGTAGTCTTTCAAGTCTTTCTCTCGGGAAAGAAGAGCTATATCTGCAATACTGCCACCGGCAAGACCTAAGACACTGCACCTCAATCTTTCATCTACTCCTGATACTAAGCTCGCCTTTATGCCACCGAGGCTTAAACCTAAACAGCCGAGTCTATTTTCGTCAACTTCTTTTCTTTCGACTAAGTAGTCCAGCGCTTGTCTATTATCTAAAACTGTTTGTCTAAAGTAATCTTCAACCTCTTCTGCACTCTCAGTATCCTCCAGATCAAAGTCCCGATTGTGTACAACAGCACAATTAAAACCGTTGGATGCGAACTGGCGGGCAAAACCTTTAACAGAAAAATCCACTCCACCGGATATTGGCAGAATAAGCACGGTAGGAAATTTTCCGTGCTTCTTCTGCACGTAGTAATCAATTTTTATATTCTCTGTTCCGAAGACATTTCGTGCTGAAGAAAACTCTATTCTCTCGATAGCGTACTGTTTCTTTTCATCAATTTTCTCAACTTTAGCTTCAATAGTACGCTTGGGATAGCTGTAATACTTCAGCATCTCTGTACTTCTCTTGCTTGGACCAACATAAGACGGGTCACATTTGTAATGCGCACACGAAGAGAACAATATTAGTCCGGAGGCCAAAATTGACTCGAACAGCACTTTGCGACTTGTATAACCTTTTGACTTCGTGTCAAATGTGCGTTCCAATTCCGACATAAGGCAAAAGCTCTCCTGTTTTTGAGCACCGGTTTCTCCGAAAGGAGTCCCGAGGACTAAACGTTTCACATAAGTTTATATCAAGTATACCATACTTATACCACTCTACCTGCAATTCGACAATGCTGAGAAATAATGATTTTTGGAGAGCGAGCTTGCCCTGGATCAATAGGAACGTGCTATTCCCAGCACTTACGGAGATGCGGTCACAAGTAATCTAATGGCGGAGTGCTCGTTTCACGTATAATCTTTTGCACCTTGGCCTTGCCACGACCATACGCCACCTTCGCATCCTTTACAGCTGAGACGGTAAACTCCCGGATTTTCGGAGGTATTACAACCTCAGTTTTCTTTTGACCGAATGCTGCTTTCACTTCCTTCTTAGTCATCACAACCAACGCCCAGATTCCCATGGGTAAACCAATGATGGCACCCGGGGTGAAGGGTAAAATCCCCAGGATACCGCCTGCTACAGCCAGGCGATATGACCTCAATTGCATCAGATTCCAGGCGCCTAAGATTACAACGACTGCGTGTGCCGCCATCAAAATCACTATTGGCAGTTTTGTGGCCCCTGGCATGAACCTGAACACACTCCATAGGACTCCAACGACGCCCAGACAATTAATCATTCCGGCGACCAGCAGTCCGACGGCCGGAATCCAAACACGGTGCCGGATGGATTCAATATCATCACCAGCCTTCGGGCTCCAAGAGGCATTTGTCTCGGCTTTTCTATCGTATCGAATCTTTTCGACATCGGTTTTCACCTCAGAGGCATGCTGATAGCGGCGCTCAGGCTCCTTCTCCAAGGTCCGAAGCACAACCTCGTCAAGCCTGTCGGCCGGTTCCAGGGCATATTGGTTCTCCGCTTCGTTAAAGTCGATAGAAAGAAGCTTACGGCCACCGCCGCGTTTTTGAGCCCTGGCACGGTCACGTTCATCAGCCAGAAAATTCTTCAGTGTAGCCAGCAGAAAAGAGCGAAATCTTCCGCGCTTCGAGTCCGCCGAACGCAGGACCTGTTTCTCCAATACCTTGCAAAAAAAAGCCTGGGTATAGTCCTCGGCCTGGTGGCTGTCATAGCCATGCCGTCGGAGATAGGCATAAAGCGGAAACCAATAGCCTCGGCACAGCGTCTCCAGGGCCTGTTGATAACCGGGAGCCCCGGGTTGGCCCGCTTGCAGTACGACGCTCCAGTGTGTGGTTGCGAACCGGCCTGCGCCAGATACTGAGGAACTCTTTGTTGTGTTATCCGACATTTTTCATTTAGCTCTCCGTCACCCCCGTTGTCGTGATTCACAACCACATTATACCCGGATTGGCTGCCCAATGCCAACCCGTTTTGAGGGTAAGCAATGATATGCCTTGGCATACTACAGAGATAGAGATACCGCCATTCACAGACTAATCTTACCGACGAGATTCTTCTTTAGCTTTGTCCATTCTCTTTCACATTCTCGGCGAGTTTGATTCAGTATCTTCTACACACTCTGTACTTACGGAAAAGTTCCGAAAAGGTTACACATCAATGGTAGATTTTTTAAGGTTTAGGCTGATTTACATGCTGGCTACCAGGCAGTCAGCTTGCCTTTTGCACCTTCACCCTGACATAGAACGACTGTTGTGAATTGCTGGACTTGATGGTATACTTATGATATGCTCTCGTTAGCTGAACAACCCAATCGTGAACAAAGTGATTTGCAGCAGTTAGCTGCTAAAACGAGTCGAATAAGGAGGCCGAAAATGACCGCTAAAAATGTTACCAAAGCCTGCCCTGAGCGTAGCCGAAGGGATGCGAAAAAGCAAAATCTCACACGCCGAAAATTCTTAACGACAAGCTGTATGGCCCTGTCCAGCGCAGGGATCGGCTTAGGGGCGCAGAGGCTCCTGGGTGAAGAAAACCCAAAACCGATAACGATGTCAAAAATCGAACCGGGATATGTCGGACCTCAATTCTTCGATGAACGTGAAGAGGAAGCACTGCTGGAGGTATTGGAATCCCGGTCTCCTTTCCGTTTTTGGGGGCAGGGCAAACCGTCAAAGGTGTTACGCTTCGAAGAAAATTTTGCAAAATATATGGGCACCCGCTTTGCGCTGGGCGTGACCTCGGGCACGGCAGCTCTGGATTGCGCGGTGGCAGGTCTCGGTATTGGGCCGGGCGATGAGGTGATTGTACCGGCTTACACCTGGTGGTCGGACTATACCTGTGTGGTCCACGCGGGGGCTTTGCCGGTCTTTGCCGACATCGATCGCACCTTTAATCTCGATCCCAAGGACTTCGAGAGAAAAATCACTCCCCGCACCAAGGCCGTCATTGCCGTCCACTTGCTCGGCGGGCCCTGTGATATGGACCCGATAATGGAGACCGCCCGTAAACGCGGGGTGGCGGTCCTGGAGGATTGCGCGCAATGCGTCGGCGGCTCTTATCGCGGAAAGATACTGGGGTCCCTTGGTGACGTGGGCATTTATAGCTTTCAGGTCAACAAAATGATTACCTCGGGGGAGGGCGGTGCCCTGGTAACGAGCGATCCGGTCATTTACGAACGCGCGGCCCGCTTCCACCATATGGGCTTAATACACGGGGTCTTTCTTGACCGTTCGGGGCCCAGCAGGGTGCAAACTTTTGCTGGGGAGAACTTCAGGATGAGTGAGTTTACAGGAGCCGTGCTCGGAGCGCAGCTGTCAAAGCTCGATACCATGCTCGCTCAACTGCGCCGCAATGCAGAGTCCATCTATAACGGAATTAAAAACCTCGCCGGCATTCGCCTGCGCCACCGTCCCTGCCCGGAAGGTGACATTGGTTACGGCGTTTATTTCGAAATGAAAGACAAAGCTGTGCGCAACCGTTGCATCCAGGAGCTGAGGAAACGAAGGATTCCAGCGTCCACGCTAACAGGTTCGGTTCTACTGCCCGTGCATGAATCCGTGATGAACAAACGAACGCGGCATCCCGACTGGCCGTCGTTTAACAGCCCGGAAGGGAAGAAAATCAAATATGGTCCAGACTGCTGCCGGCAAACGCTGGATATCTTCGACCGTTTCGTCCAGGTCCGCGTCGGCGCGAAATACACCCAGCGGATCAACGACTATATCATTGATGCCATCCGCCAGGTCTATAAGTCTCTGACGTAATCTTCTGCGAGAGACCAAGCGCAGCAGGTCTTCAAAGAAATCATCATGTTGATGATGGTAATCATAATGATTACGAATATGAATAATTGGACAGAAAGGGGTCTTGAAAAATGAAACACTATCATGCAATAAAGTTGTTGTCCACAAGACACCTAACGGTGGTACCGGTACTGTTAGCTGTTTGCCTATTGGCTGGTACAGTGGAAGCAAACAAGAATGATGTGACAACGTTGGCCAAAGAGATTCTCGATACCAGCGGCGTGCAAGGTGGTATCGTGGTCCACCTTGGTTGTGGTGACGGGAAGTTGACGGCGGCCCTGCGCGTCAGTGATTCCTATACGGTTCATGGACTCGAAGCGGACCCGGCCAAGGTTGCCGAGGCAAGAAACTATATCCGGGCGAAGGGCATCTATGGGCCTGTCTCTGTTGAGCGATTTTCGGGGCCGGTACTTCCATACACGGATAATCTAATCAACCTGATTGTTGTGCAGGATAGGGGTAAAGTGTCCAGAAACGAGGTGATGCGAGTCTTGGCTCCCGGAGGAGTGGCCTGCGTTCATCGCAACGGCAAATGGAGAAACTTCGTCAAAGCCTGGCCCGACAATATCGACCAGTGGACCCATTTTCTGCATGACGCAAGCAACAACGCCGTTGCCAACGATTCCGTCGTCGGACCACCTCGAAGTCTCCCCGATGCATTTTTCTGAATATCAGCGTATGTTACCGGGAGGCGATAGTATTCGGCGGCTCATCGCATGGATCAAGAATTACGTCGGAGATGAATTGAGCTGGGAGCTTCAGTTGATATTAAGTGCTATAGAGGTCCCAAGTATTTGTTTGGGAGAAATGGGCCGATTGGGATGGTCGACATGGCTTAGGAGTAAGAAGTCTGAAAAGGATGCGGGCGATCTTGTACTGAGAAATTTGGTTGCCTAACATATTTCCATAAATGCGGTGTTCCACTAAGAACTAAATTTGCACTTACAATTATTGTTGACAATGCGAAAAAATTGGAGATAATACTTTTTATTTAGATACCAATATTCTGTTCCGAGAGGACTGAAAACTGTGTCTGCGAAGAATAATAAAAAGTTAGACAGTCGCATTCTCGAGACGACAAATCGTCTTCGTTTGATCCAGGTGGATTTCGCAGATGAGAGCGACCAAACCAAAACTGAATACCTCTGCGAGGAGGTTGAACGGGCCTTGAAAATGGTCCTGCCCGATGAGCGGAATGAATTCCTGGAAAGATTGATGGCAAGATTTCCAACCTTGAAGGTCAGTGCTCAGCCGGTATTGGAAGGACGGGGTGCTAAGGATAGTCCCACAATGGAGGTTGGTAAGCTTAGGGATCCCGATTTTCTTATCCGCAGCCTTCTCGAAATCGCCCCGACACTTTCTAACGACCAGAAAAAAATTGTCATCAAAAACCTGCAAGAGGGAGAATTAGGGCCGCAAATTCGACAGGATTATTCTGATGAGTCAGTTCAAAAACTGAAGGCTAAGCTTCAGCTTGATGATGGGACGTCTTTTGATACCAACAGGCTTACTGAGCTGATTATCTTACTTGTTGATTTCGTGTACAGGCTTGAGCCTTTGGTTTGGAACACATGGCGTAAATTGTCGCCTCGGTCAAACATTCGTCCGCCCGGCGATCTGAAAGATGCCATAGGACAGTTCATGTACAACGACTCCAATGTATCGCAGGAACAAGTTGATAGTGGACTTAAAGAATTGCAACGACTTGTTGCAGCTATTACCACAGCAGTTGGCAGAGTTGGCGGCCAGTTCGCCAAAAGTCATCTCGCCAAGTTTTCACCCTCCGAGATTTCAGCCCTGGTCCGAATGGAGCATAAAAGTGTTCTTGTTAGTCACGAAGTGAAATGCTGGCGAAAATATGTCGAACTGGCGGATACATTGACCGAAGACACCATCGAGACGGAGATAAGAAAAGCCATCGTTGACTACGTGGAATCTTTAGTGAAAAGAACGAGTCGGTGACCTAAGTATGGGGTAGTACGTTATGACGATAAAAGGCCAGATTCATTGGTGTGAAGGCCTCTTCCTTCAGCCTCATCATCTCCAGGCCATGCAAAGGTATATCCTCGAGAATTTCACAAGGGAACGCCGTCTGTGCTGGAGCTATCCCTATGGTGTGATAGAGGCAAAAGTTTCTGACGATCAGCTGGAAAATATGCGAGTTTCATTCGACCGGCTCCGGGCTATAATGCCCAGCGGGCTTGAAGTGAACGTCCCTGATAATGCCCATCTTCCGTCGCTTGACATAAAAGAGGCATTTGCATCGAGCAGCGGTCCATTAAGTATCAGTCTTGGTGTACCGGTGTGGTATCCTTCTCGAGGCAATGTTATTGAAAAAGGTAGTGAGGACTGGCGTACTAAGCATACCTATCGGGTAGTTGAGGTCGAAAGACCCGATGAAAACACGGGTGAAAATCCACAGCCAATCCTTGTTCGCCAGATAAACGCCAGGCTTTTGTTTGAAACTGATGACCGCTCAGATCTCGAAGTATTACCGTTGCTGCGCATTGTCCACGCTGCGGGTGAGGATATCGGACTGCCTCGTAGAGACCCGGCATATATTCCTGCATGTCTTGTCATTAGTGGCTCACCCGTATTGAGCGAGCTGCTCCGAGATATAACTAACCAAGTTATGGCCAGCCGGAATGAATTGGTAGTCCAAATTAACCGCGGCGGTTTTAGCATTGAAAACATACGTGGCATTCAATTCGAGCAAATGCTCCGTCTCAGAACGCTCAATCGGTTCAGCGCCACCCTTGGCTCTCTCATCCATGCCCCCAGCGGTGTTACACCATTCGTAATGTATATAGAGCTTAGACAGCTACTTGCTGAGCTTGCTGCCTTGCGTCCCGACCGGGACCAGTTCGAGATTCCCGAATACGATCATGACAGTCCGGCAATTGCCTTCAACGAGGTTACTACCAGGATTCGGGCGCTACTCAAGGGCGTAGTTCAGGCCAGATTTCTTAAAGTTCCCTTTACGATGGATCAAGAGCAAAAAATCTTGGTAGCAACTCTCAGTGACGAAGTATTATCCTTGCCAAATGAGTATTTTCTTGCTATCAAAACAAAGCAAGACCCTTCGGAGCTGGCGAAATTGGTCCTGGATCGCGATAAATTCAAACTTATGCCGCAGAGTCTTGCAAATCAGCGGGTTTTCGGTGTGAAGCTTGCCCAAGAATTGTATCCACCCGTTGAACTTCCAGCCCAGGTAGGACTTCATTATTTTCGGGTGATGCGGAGTGAAAGTGCGCGGCTCTGGGAGAGGATAACGCAAGAAAAGGCGTGCGCCGTGCGATGGCCTGGAATTGAATCTTCTGACTTCGAGGTAACACTATATATGACTGTTCCGGATACGGAGGCATAACAAATGACACTGCTTGAATTATGTGAGCCGCTTTTCCAATATGTATGTCGGCTCAATCGGTTAGCACGCTCGAGTTGCACTCTGGAAATGGACCAGGTACGCAACGAAATTAAGAGAGTGCTCGAGGTGATTAGAGCGGAGTCTTTAAATAAAGCAGAATTAACCGGTCAGTACGAGAAGATTGAATTACCTCTAATTTTCTTCGTTGATTTCGTGATTAAAGAGAGCAAACTGGCTTTTGCCTACGATTGGTACGAGCTGGGTCGTGAAAGAAACGAATTAGCTGGAGACGAGAAATTTTTTGACCTGCTGGATGAAAACCTTGTGGATTCGAGTGACGCTGCAACTGAGAGGTTAGTGATATTTTACACTTGTATCGGTTTGGGTTTTACGGGCGTTTATACCGGACAGCCGGAAAATATCCAGAGGTTAATGTCGAAAATTTCCGCTCGCATTTCTGGTATGATGGATGCCGATGAAAAGTCTTACATTTGCCCGGAGGCCTATGAAAATGTGGATGATAGAGATTTCGTTGAGCCACCAAGTACAAAGTTAGTAGGTATCGGAATCACCTTAATAGGTCTCATTATTGTTTGGAGCATAGCGTATTTTTGCTTGCTATATTGGACGTTACAAGAAGTGGACACTTCGCTTGATACGATCATTGAACATGAAAAGTCGGCCTATGTCACTGAGTGACATATAACAATATCAAGTAGACCATAATTTGTGTGATTACTAATATGAACCCAAGAATTTCAAGCTTTATGAACCTTCCGACGCCCATCAAGGTCGGACTATTGGTAGTATCCGGCGGCGGTATTATGGCAGCAATGTGGTCTATTCTTCCCCGCCAGATACTCTGGATCGTGCTTATCGGAATTGCCATTATAGTCTTGCTTCTTTTGCTATACCGGTACCTGCTAAAATGGCAGAAGAAACGCAAGTCAGCCCCGATGGAACGCGGTATTGTTGATAGTGCTGCGACAGCACCACAGGGAATTAGCGAAGCTGCACACATGGCCCGCGTGGATGATTTGCGGAAAAAATTCGAAGATGGTATCGAGAAGTTCCGCGCTGCCGGCAAGAACCTCTATGACTTTCCATGGTATATGATTGCTGGTGAACCCGGTTCAGGAAAGACTGAAGCTATACGTCATTGTAATATCGGTTTTCCCCCAGGCCTACAAGACCAGTTTCAAGGAGCAGGGGGTACAATTAACATGAACTGGTGGTTCACCGATCACGCTGTCATTCTTGATACGGCGGGCCGCTTGATGTTCGAAGAGGTAGAAACAGGGGGCTCAAGTGAATGGAAAGAGTTCCTAGCGCTGCTGAAAAAGTCTCGCCCGCGTTGCCCGGTCAACGGCGTATTTTTAGTAATTCCTTCTGATAGTCTTATTAAAGATACTGCTGATGAAATTGAGCAAAAAGCCTCCAAGATTGCCAAGCAGTTTGATATTATCCAGCGATCTCTGGATGTCCGGTTTCCCGTTTTTGTGGTCGTTACTAAAAGCGACCTGATTAATGGATTCCGTGATTTCTTTGATAACCTTGAAGACCCACAACTTCAGCACCAGATATTGGGCTGGTCCAACCCTGCACCGCTCGATGAGCCATATAATCCTGGTTTTGTTGACCAGCACTTGAAAACAATTCAGGGCCGTCTTTACCGGCGCAGACTTGCATTACTTCAGGATATAATATCCGGATCCGATGAACCTGGAACCGAAAAGATGTGCCAGACAGACACGTTGTACGCATTCCCTCACAGTCTTACTAACATCGCTCCGCGAATGGCTCGATACCTCGAGTTGGTCTTCAGTGTCGGCAGTCAGTGGTCTTGCAAGCCGCTTTTCTTCC
>JBDRTM010000148.1:0-8297 GCA_043824065.1 Planctomycetota bacterium
AGGATTACAGAAAAAAAGATGATTTCGCAGTCCAAAAAAACAAACCCAAAACAAACCCAATTTGCCAGAGTGTAAAAATTGATGCAAAGTGTGTATTTACAAAGGATTATGAAGAAATATGCGGCTAAGGGCTATGAAAAAACAAACCCAAACAAACCCAATTTCAAACCCGGCGACGGCTTTTCTGCTTATTACACAGGAGATGGCCAAGGCCACCTACGAAGAGCTCAAAGTCAAATACTATAATCTCTGTTGCCACAAAAATTTTCTTCGAGGCATCCTCGTTACGATACTATCCGAATGCTCCACGATACTGTGTAATGATCTGTTTTATTTCTTCAAATCCACTATATTGTTTCTGAAGACGAGGAGGATCAGGAATAAATCAATTTTCCTGGGAATCTGAAAACTGAAAATTGACGGTCATTAACAGATGATCGCTTAGTTTGCGGTCGGCAGGGGATACTTCGATGCAATGACATTGCCGTGCACTGTGTGGATATGTCATCGACCTTTGCTCTCCAGCGGCATCAAACGTTTCAGGATTTCACCGTGACCTTCGGTTTTCCATTCCTCCTGAAAACAATAGACGTCGCCATTAACAGAATTCAATAAACGGCCCATCGCCTCTTCTCGATTAGGATCGCTCAAACCTTCGAAATATGTATTGAAACTCACGATTCTCACGTCGGTTCCAGAGTATCGGCGATGGGAACGGCGTTTAGGCGTTTCAGGGGGTTGTGAAAATGTAAATGCAACCGGGGCGCTGAGCTGATCGGAGCCGTTAAATTGAATGCTTATGGCATCGCCACAATTTATATTGAATCCACCTAAGTCAACTTGTATTTCAAATTCATTCTGGGCATAGGTCGGCCCGACAATGTACTTCAAACGATCCCAGGGGATTCGTTCCTTTAAGCTGTCGTTTAGAAAGGCCCGCCTGCCTCTCATATCGAGAACCAGTTCTTGATTGTTCGGCAGATCGATTATGACTAATAAAGTTCCTTCAGCTTCCGGACCGTTCTGGAGGTTCAGGAGGTTGGTTGTGTCAAATCGAAGATAGAGGATAGAGCCCTGACTTGCGGCATATACTTTCGTAATATCAAACGCACCTTTGGCGTCCCCCTTGGGATCGTATGTACATACTTTGACATCTTTCCATTCTTCAAATCCCCCATCAATTCTCATGACCGATGCTGATAACTTGCCTATCATGATCAACGAAAGAGCGATTGCAAATAGACGAGAGTGAAACCGTCTACGGCGCAGCGATTTTCCGTTTAATATTTCTGAGAACACTTTTAGGCCTTTCAATTCCACTTTTCAAATCAGCATCCCTACAATACATGCGGTTGTAAAAGCAGCTAACGTTCCGCCGACCATAGAGCGCAGACTCAGTTGGGCGATGTCCTCCCGGCGGGATGGGACAATCGAACCGATTCCGCCTATTTGTATGGCGACGGAGCCGAAGTTGGCGAATCCGCATAGCGCATAGGTGGCAATGGTGAACGAGCGCGGACTTAACTGGTCACGCAGTTTTACAAGATCCATATAGGCGATGAACTCATTGAGCACCGTTTTTTCACCCAGGACGGATGAGACTTTGAGTACATCCTCAGCCCGGATCCCCATGATCCAGGCGAACGGGCAGAATATCCACCCCACGATTCTCTCGAATGTCAACGGAGCGGCCACAGTTATTTCCTCTGCGGCCTCAGCGCCGCGCGTCAGGTAAATCACGAAGAACTGGCCCCGCTCCAGGCCCCAATTGATCAGGGCAATAAGACACACAAAGGCCAAAACCATAGCGCCGACATTAAGAGCCAGTTTCAGACCTACTGCTGCGCCGTTGCAGGCTGCATCGATGACATTTCGGCCTTGACGTGGGACTTCCACTCGAACCTGCCCCTTGGTCGTTGAAACCTCTCGTTCGGGCACCATAATCTTGGCGATCACGAGCGAGGCCGGCGCGGACATGATCGACGCGGCCAACAGATGCCCCCGCATCAATACCAAGACCGACATACGCCGCCATAACACTGCACGTCATGGCAGAATACTACCATAAGAGCGTGATATTTCAATAGTTGTCGCTATGATTACGCACACTTTGCCAAATATCAATTTCTGGATTGTCGCAATACTTAGTGAAATGACAGTTGGCTGTTTCCACCCTGCTTCTTCTGCCGCCAACTTCAACGGTGAGTAATGATTTAATGTTCCAAGCGTTTCGCCTCTGTCTAAAACGTCGTCGACTATAGTGACTTTATCGCCGGATTGCACACCCTGAAGGACAAGACGGCCTCCCCTATAATGTGCATTTTTGCCAAAATAGGGAATAAGCTTATCTGCCAATTCATCCGAAGTCCAACGAGCAATTGCAATATCATTTCCATCAAGAAAAGAAAGTGCGCCTGCAATATGACCTGCACCATGTTCTTCAGTTACAATTTTCTTGTTGGGCTCTATTGAGCTTGCAAGGATTGACGCACAGACTCTTAGGGTTTCGGGGGTCTAATCTTGGAATCAAAAAGGCAATGTTAAAAGGGAAAGATTGGTCGATAGAAAGATGAGAGCTGCGAATCAGTGAAACCTGGAGGCGGTGTGACTGGCCCCACCTTGGCTCAATGCATATAATTTGCTTTCTTTTTTTCATCTTCGTCATCTCTAAACCGCTCGATGATGATTCGCACATCAATTGGTGAATCGCTATGTGCAGAGAAATCCTTTGCTTGCACACGTCACTTATATTAAACTTCCTTTGGCAACAGAATTATTGGGGCAAAGTATGAAGAAAGGAAAACTAATAGGCATCGCCGGCGGTTCGACCAATGTATCTTCAGTTTCTCGAACCTTCAAAGCAATATGCAGATATCCTCATCTCCGGAGAGGGAAGGAATTCTGAGGCTGTTGATATTTTGATAACCAAAATTAACGCTCTCCTTAATAATAGTCATCAATAGGGACCAAACCGGGAACACGCTATGGCGAAAAAGAAGAAAGTCACAAAAGCTTACGACAACCTCGAATTCTTACATGGTCGTTCGGCTCGGCATCTGCGAGTCCTGGCAGAATTTATCGAGCCCGAAGAACGTCTGAGAAAGCACGGCATTCGCAACACAATTGTCTTTTTCGGTTCGGCGCTGTCTGTCGATAATCCTACTTTCAGAAAGCAGACACCAGATAGTACCGTAGTTCCTGAAAAAGCCATCCGTGTGAGTAACGCACACGAATCCTGTATCGAGCTCGCGAAGCGCATCACTGCCTGGTCGCAGAAGATAAAGGAGCCGGCCAAGCGGTTTTATGTCTGTTCCGGCGGCGGTTCCGGTATCATGGAAGCGGCCAATAAAGGTGCAGAGCTGGCGGGCGGAAAATCTATCGGCTTCAATATTACTCTTCCTCTTGAACAGTCTCTCAATCCTTATATTACACCGGAGCTTCGTTTTAACTTTCATTACTTCTTCATACGCAAGTTCTGGTTCCTGTACTATGCCAAAGCGCTGATCGGCTTTCCGGGTGGCTTTGGCACCATGGATGAGGTTTTTGAGCTGCTTACCTTACTGCAAACCAGGAAAATCCAAAAGCAGGTCCCTGTCGTACTCTTCGACAAGACGTTCTGGAACGAAGTCATTAATTTTAAGGCCTTGCAGGAATATGGCGTCATCGGGCCGGCCGACCTGAAACTCTTTAAAATTATAGACGACGTTGATGAGGCTTTTGAGTATATTACAGGGCAACTGAAGAAACTGTATCTCGGATCTGAACGCTAAAACAGGATCGGATACAGAGATTTTGTGAGGTGTTCATGGAGCTTGATGTATATGCTCTTGGCAACGCTTTAGTGGATATCCAGGTGCAGGTTGAAGATTCGCTTCTTACTGAACTCGGCCTTGAGAAGGGGAATAGGTACCTCACCGAGCGCTACCGTCAGGAAGAGATCTTGCAGAAGCTGCTCGGGTCCGACAGCCTGGACAGTGCCCGGAAAACCGGCAAACTGCAGACAGCCGCAGGTGGGAGCGCAGCAAACACGATGTATGGCATTTCACAACTGGGCGGCCGTGCAGGATTTTGCGGAAAGATTGCGAACGACGGACTCGGGGCCCTCTATGCCGAACACATGAGGCAAAGCAGTGTTGTTTTCAAGGAAAGCACGGGGCAGGGGATGACGGGGACGTGCGTTGTCCTGATCTCCGATGACGCCCAGAGAACCATGCTCACCTGCCTGGGTGTTTCAGGTGAGATCGATTACACTGAGACCACAGAATTTATGAAATGAACATTTTCGTTAAATTGGCGGATAACGAGCCTTCCGGTTGTAGCTGGGTTGTATGTCATCCGCTTGCTCTGATTGACTGGCTGGACCGATCCGAGTTGTGTCAGAAAAATGTAGTTTCAGCACTTGACATGCGGGGACAATCTGCATTTGCCTTTCAAGAAGCGGTGAACTCAGATACAATGGTTGTTATCCATATTTACTTTAAGTCTTTGCAAATAAAGAAAGAGCGAATTTTCGGTGGTGAACCTTGCAGAGAATCATGAAAAGAAGATTTACTATCATAGGCGTCTTTTGCAGTGCTATCATCCTTTCCGGAGTGTGGCTTGTGTCCCGCTCATTCGAGGTCATGGACAAGTGCACGCAAATCGCTTACGAACCGAATATTATCCCTGACTACTCTAACATTGTCATCCCACATAACATTGCCCCCCTGAATTTCAGGATTTTCGAAAAGGGACAGACCTACCGCGTCAAAATCCATTCGAATCGTGGCGCAGCCATAGGAATTGTCAGCAAAACAGGCCTAATACACATCCCTTTGCGAAAATGGCGGGCCTTACTTAATGTAAACAAAGGTCATAAGGTATTCGTTGACGTATATGTCAAAGATGCAGATAACGGATGGCGACAATTTCAGCACATCACCAATACCATAGCTAAAGAAGACATTGACGAGACGGTGGTATACCGGTTTATGAAACCCATTTATAGATGGTGGAAAGACATAGGGATTTATCAACGCAACCTAACCGATTACGATGTGTCTCTTGTCTTGCATGGGCGTTCTTTTGGCGAAGGGTGCCTTAACTGTCACAGCTTTGTTGGCAATGCGCCAGATACGATGACGATCGGCCTGCGTAGTGCAACATACGGT
This sequence comes from Planctomycetota bacterium, assembly GCA_043824065.1. Taxonomy (GTDB): domain Bacteria; phylum Planctomycetota; class Phycisphaerae; order Sedimentisphaerales; family Anaerobacaceae; genus NIOZ-UU13. The sequence goes on from JBDRTM010000148.1 coordinate 5,151, forward strand.
AGTCACACACTCCTGGCCCGAAATGGCACTGTCCATAAGATTGGTGCAAAGTGGGGCTATACTGCCTGGCATCCAAGCGGCCGATTGGCTGTATATTCGATAAACAAAGTTCGCCAATTCTTTCATACCGGCGGCGCAGAGGTCAGGGACGTAGTAGATCTTGATTCCGCCTTGGTCTGTTATCACGTTGAGAGTAAGGAAGTGGTATGCCCTCCGGAGCTGTCAGAGAAAAACCTGCTTGAGACCTATCCAACATGGTCTCCGGACGGGCGGTATCTCTATTATTGCAGTAGCCCCATTCTATGGCAAAATCGGGACATTGTTCCGCCTGAGAACTATGACAAGCTCAAGTATGATCTTCGGCGCATAGCCTATGATGTCGAGACAGATCGATGGGGCAAGGCCGAAACTGTCCTGGCCGCTGATGAAACTGGATTGAGTATCCTGTTGCCAAGGATCTCGCCGGATGGCCGATTTCTTCTGTTCTGCATGTGCCGATACGGTTGCTTTCCTGTATATCAGCCCAGCAGCGACCTCTACCTAATGGATCTGGCCACAGGAGAATATCGCAAGCTGGCTATCAACAGCATGTATTCCGAATCGTGGCATAGTTGGTCCAGCAACAGCCGGTGGATCGCATTCAGCAGCAAGCGTCAGGGAGGTTCCTTGACCAGAACTTATCTCAGCTATGTTGACGAAACTGGTCAGGTTCACAAGCCTTTCATCCTGCCCCAGAAGGACCCGACGTACTATGATTCACTGTTAGAGACATTCAGCGTTCCTGAACTGATCAAGGGTAGTATCAAGGTGAATAAATCCTTACTGGCCCGGGCCGCTCGGTCAGAGCCTACCATGGTCGTGGACATTCCCATTACAGGAGCAACGCCCCAAGCCGGCCCGTCCGAGCCTTGGCAGGAACGTGAATGACAGATTGTTAAAAATTAGGCCCATCCAGGTACAAGAGACGAACAAACGTGTTTTATAGAATAAAACAATTTCCACACAATCTGATATTCTTTTTGTTAGGTGCACTCTACTTATGGCTTGTTATTGAGCCGCACCTTATCTATCAATGTTTCGGCACCATTCTACCCGATGCACACCCTTTTGTAACAGGATGGCCGTTTCTGAAAAACTCCCTGGATTTGCCCGGTGGATTCGTTGAGTACCTATCTGGGTTTCTTTCCCAGGGCTTTTATTATTCATGGCTGGGGACCGTGATCATTATGGTATCCACCTTGTGCCTGTGCGAACTTTCCAGACGGCATCTTGTGGCTGCCGGTTGTGCGCGGGCCACGGTCTTGACCTCTGTTCCGGCGATCCTAATCTTTCTGACCTATAGTTGCTACAAACATCCTTTGCCCGCTTGTCTGACTGTGTCTCTGGGACTGTTATGTTCCCTGGTCTTTGAAATAGTGCCTTTGCGTAGGTTAGTGATTCGTGCAGTGGTATATTGCCTGATGGCAGCCGTAATTTTCTGGTTGTCGGGTGCAGGAGGTCTGTTGGTTTTTTTACTCATGACTGTAATCTACGCAATCTTTGTCCACAGAGACTGGAGACTCACGGTACTGGCCCTGCCAGCGGGCTTTGCAATCACCTGGGGACTTACTCAGTTCTTGTTCCTCATACCACCTCAAAAGGCATTTCTTATATTGACACCTGTTTCTCCGGCAGTTACCGTAGGCTTGAATACTTTTTTAAGAGTTTTGATCATCCTCCTTTACGGCTTTGTGCCTTTGAGTGTATTGCTCCTGTTCCTTGGCAAGATGGTGTTCAGCAAGACCGGGCAAACCCGTAAGATACGTTCTAAACCGAACAAGGGAAAAAAGGCGCATAACCTAACCGGACAAAAGAAACTATCTCCGAGAATCTTCAAGAAACCGGCAGTGATAGCCATTCCCATCGTGCTGATGGCCGTGGGACTCTACTTCAGATATGATGAGATGAGCAAACCGTTCGTCCTGACAAACGACTATGCCCTCCGGAAACAATGGGACAAGGTTCTTGGGCTTGGTCGCAGTCTGCCCAAGGGTAAAAGCAACGTATATTTCAATCATGACATCATTAGGGCGTTGTACCATACCGGTAGTCTGCCCTATGACTTGTTTCGCTTCCCACAGACACCGCACGGGCTTCTTCTCACACACGAGAAAAAAGAATCTTATCTAACACAATTAAAATTATGTGATGTCTTCATGGAACTGGGGCAGGTCAACATAGCAGAAAGGCTGGCATCGGAAGTTCTGGCCATAAAGGGCCATTTCGGGATTGTCATCGAAAAACTGGCCTGGATCAACATCATCAAGGGACAGACCGGCACCGCCCGGATTTATCTCAACGCCCTGAAGAAAGACCTGATCTATCGTGGAACCGCCGAAAAACTGCTCATCGCCCTGGACAGCAGCTTTGCGCCGGACCAAGCGGCTTATCTTGACAGGATCCGTTCATATATGTTTGAAGAGGGACATGCAGGAACCAGTAAAAAATCTATTGATCAATTGCTGATGGAATTGCTCGTCCATAATCCCCACAACAAGATGGCATTTGAATATCTTATGGCGTGTTATTTGCTGACAGGGCGGGTTGACAAGATCGCGACGAATATGGAACGGCTTCATGTTCTTGGCTATCAGGAAATTCCAACCCTTTATGAAGAGGCCATACTCATCTACTTCGGTTCTCAAGAACAGAAAATCGACTTAAACAAGTTCAACATAAAGCGTAATACCTTTGAACGCTATACAAAGTTTGTAAAACTCAGAAATGCTATGCAGCCCCACAATCGCCAAGCCGTACTCAGGCGTTTAATCGTTGAATTCGGTAGTAGCTATTTCTTTTATTTTACATTCGGGCGGGTTGGATTGCCATAAGGTTCTTGTGGAGTACGAATATTGCCTTGCAGCAATCAAAGCATTAGTTCAAACACATAAATCGGAGAATAAATATTAAAAAGGGCATAGCAGCCAATGAGGAACTTAACAGACTGGCAGTGTTAGTGTAACATATGATTTACCCGGCAAACTGACTTTGCCCAGCCGAAGCGACCAGCAGCTCTGAAGTAAGTGCCTAAAGTGCCTAAAGTTTGAAGTGCCTAAAGTGCAGTTTTCGTTTAAGGTTGTCGATGCTCGTATCGATGCTTGTCATAGA
>JBDRTM010000149.1:0-8369 GCA_043824065.1 Planctomycetota bacterium
GCTCGTCTCGGCGCTCGTCGGGGCGGAGACCGACGTAGCCCGGAAGGCCGGGGCCGTAGCGGGACCGGCCAGCTCAAAGTCCTGAACATAAGCATAGATAGTCTCAGCGGTGTCCTGCTTTAATGCGCCTTGCTCTATCCAGTTGTTGAGATAGTCGGCGGCCCTGGTGTATTGATTATTCTCGCCGTTATCAGAAGCAGTTGTCTTGCCTTTGATTATGCGCACGACATTATGTTTACTCTTTTTATAGAGCTGTTCCTGCTGGGCGTCGCTGATAACGTCATAAGGAGGAGCAATACAGCTGCCCACGTCGCCAACTACCGCCTCATCAAACCTGAATGCTTCGAACGGCTTAATTTGCATATTCGTCTCTTGTGTTCAATATCGGCTTTAATTCGCTTATTAAGATTGCCGGAAATTAATAAAAAGAGAATAATACTGAAGAAAAGCCAAGCTGTCAAATACGAACAAGATATTTTACAGAAGTAGATGTGGCTGGATAAGCGCTGAGCGTTTTTTCTTGGTATATTGTATAAGGATTTTATAGAATAATATCATTTAGTGCAAAAGTGCTCCAGTGTTTGAGTGAGTGTCCTTTCTGAGCCGCAACCTGCAGCCGATTCATAGTGAGGTTATGTAAATTTGATTGTTAGAGAGAAAAAGTCGCTTCGGTTAGCATCTCACAGGACAAGTAAGCCCGGCCGCTTTACGTTGAAAAGCCAATGGATGAAATGGGTATATTTAATCATCGGTACAACAATTTTTATATGTACCGCCTGTGGACGTAATCGCACCCATTCCTCTCCGATTGCGTCCATCCGTGGTAAATCCAATTTTGAGCCTTCCTGGCTGCTTCATATAATTGACAATTCGTCCCGAGGTGCCGATGGGGTCAGGTTGGCCGACGTCAATAATGATGGCCTTGCAGACATCACAACAGGCTTCGAGCAAGGGGGGATTACAAGGGCCTATCTTCATCCTGGATATGACGAGGTTGAAAAACAATGGCCGGCAGATACAAAATGGATACAACATGATATTAGCGGCGATGAGCTCGGGATTAAGTACGACCGGATTGAGCTGTTGGATTTGGACAACGACGGCGATCTTGATGTATTGACCTGTGAAGAGGCAGAAGGTGCAGGTGGATTAGGTGTCATCTGGTACGAAAATCCCTGCGAATAAGCTGCTGCTCAGTGCCGGCCTTCATACTAAGAGCCTATCCGAATAACCCTTCATCCTTTGTCATTCTGAGGCGAAGCCGAAGAATCTGGCCAACGAAGAGGAGATTCTTCACTTCGCTGCGCTCCGTTCAGACCTGTCCTTGAGCAAAGCGAAGGAATGACAGGCGAGAGCGAATAGTTATTCGGATAGGCTCTAAGAATCGCCAATAGCTTTTTTATTCGGTTTGGAAATTTTCTTTGTAAGGTACTGGTTTATAGCATCGGCTGCGATTCGGCCCTGGCCCATTGCGAGGATTACGGTCGCGGCACCTGAGACGATGTCTCCACCTGCGTAAACGCCGGGGACCGAGGTGGCCATAGTCTCCTCGTCAACGACGATGGTACCCCACTTGGTGGTTTCCAGTTCCGGCATCGTCTGCGGGATAAGCGGATTAGGCTTGTTGCCGATAGCCACGATGACCGTGTCAAGCTCCATAGTGAACTCTGAGCCTTCGATGGGAATAGGCCGGCGTCGGCCGGAATCATCCGGCTCGCCGAGCTCCATTTTGATACACTCCATAGCCACCACGCGGTGATGGTCGTCGCCAATGATACGGACGGGATTATTCAGCAGCTTGAACTTGATGCCTTCCTCTTCGGCGTGGTGGATTTCCTCGTCACGGCCGGGCATCTGTTCGCGGGCCCGTCGATAGACAATAGTAACATCGGCACCTAAACGCAGCGCCGTTCGTGCCGAATCCATAGCCACGTTGCCGCCGCCTATAACGGCGACACGCTTACGCTTTATGGGCGGAGTGTCGTACTTCGGAAACAGATAGGCCTTCATCAAATTGGAACGGGTCAGGTATTCGTTGGCTGAGTAAACGCCGACCAGGTTTTCGCCCGGGATTCTCATAAACGATGGTAAGCCTGCACCGCTGCCGATGAAGACGGCATCATAACCTTCCTTATCAAGCAATTCGCGGATGGTACTGTTGCGGCCGACTACAAAGTCCATCACGAACCTGACCCCAAGTCTTTTGAGGTAATCCACTTCGGCCTGAACGATTGCCTTGGGCAGGCGGAACTCAGGAATACCATAAGTCAGGACTCCGCCGGGTTCCTGCAGGGCCTCGAAGACAGTAACCTCGTGTCCGAGTTTTATAAGGTCGCCCGCTACCGTAAGTCCGGCAGGTCCGGCGCCTACAATGGCTACTCGTTTGCCGGTTTTGGCGGGAATTTGCGGGACCTTTATGTTACCGCTGTTACGCTCATAGTCAGCGACGAACCGTTCCAGCCTGCCGACAGCCACCGGCTCGTCCTTGACGCCGAGCACGCACACTATCTCACACTGTTCCTCCTGCGGACATACCCGCCCGCAAACCGCCGGCAGTGCATTTTGCTCCTTGACCTTCCAGGCCGCCTCGATGAACTTGCCCTCCTGTACCAGAGCAATAAAGCCGGGTATATCGACGTTAACCGGGCATCCCGCTATGCACTTCGGCTTCTTGCACTTGAGGCATCGGTTGGCTTCAAGCATGGCGGTTTCCTCAGTGTAGCCGTATGGGACTTCCTCGAAGTTTCTGGCCCGGTCTTCCGGGGCCTGCTCCGGCATTGGTTGTCTTGGAATCTTTTCTTTATTTTTAGCCATATGTTGTACTCTGCTTTTAATGTCCCCTTCGGGGGATGGAAGAAAATCCCTCGCCTTTAGGCGAACTAAAGTTTAGAGTGCCTAAAGTGACAGCGAAGCTGTCATTCTGAGCGAAGCGAAGAATCTCTTTTTCGTTGGCCTTATCCTTCGGCTGCGCCTCAGAGCTTGTCCTGAGCTTGCCGAAGGGATGACACTTACGTGTCACTTTAGCTCACTTTAGGCACTTTAGCCCACTTTAGGCAGTAGTTTACCTTCAGGACAGGCACCTGCAATTATGTTCCTTCTCCTGGTACGGGGCCACAGATTCGGTACGTCCTACCAGATGTATCTCTTCGGCACTATACGCCGCACGGCGGTCCCAAAGCTCATCCCAATCGACGAGATGTGCATCGAAGAAAGGCCCATCCACACAGGCAAACTTTGTTTGGTTGCCGACTGTTACGCGACAGGCCCCGCACATGCCGGTCCCATCTAACATAATCGGATTCAGGGCAGCCAATGTTTTTACGCCGAACGGTTCTGTCTCCTGTGCCGTCAGCATCATCATAAAGGGACAGCCCACCGCGACGACAAGGTCGATTTTTTCACCGTCTTTGAGTTTTTGCCCAATCACATCGACCGCATGTCCCTTGACATTCAAAGAGCCGTCAATCGTTGTCTGGATTAGTTCATCGCAAACGCTCTGGAGCTTTTCTTTGTAATAATGCTTATAGTGGCTGCGGGCCTCTACAATGGTGATGACCCTGTTGCCGGCTTCTTTTAACGCCGGGGCGATGCGAAGGATTGCTCCAATTCCGTAACATCCCGCAGTCAGGGCCACCGTGCCGTAGCGCTTGATTTCAAAAGGAATCCCCAGCGGCCCTACCAAATGGGCTATTCTATCTCCCGCCTTCAGGAGCACTAACTTGCGGCTGGACTGACCCACTTCCAGCACTATCAGGGTGATAGTTCCCTTTTCAGCATCCCAGTCACACAGCGTGAAAGGCACACGTTCGGATTTTTCATCGACCATAATGATGACAAACTGGCCGGGCTGGGCTTTTTCCGCCACGTTCGGTGCTTTGATTACAATTTCGTGTATGTTCGGGGAAATCTCAGATTTTTCCAGAATTTCGAATCCCTCTGTTTTCTTGCTCTCGACTCTGGGAGCTATGGGAGTATCGTCAACCGGCAGTTCCTGCAGGGCCAATACCCTTTCGTCGATGCGATGACCTCTGAAGAAGGTTCGTCTGAGTTTGGCATTCGTAGCGGCAGCAGGAGTATCCTGGGTCTGGGCCAGCAGTTCGGCTGAGATTCCCAACTCCCGCCTGATTGCACCGGCTGAGTCATACGCAAAACCTTTGGCCCCCATTGCCCGGGCCAGCGAGCTGATTATCCACCATTCAGCTTTAGCCTGGCCCGGCGGTTCACACGCTTTGTGCAGAGGCCTTTTTTGACCGGAGCCGTCGAGAATAGTCCCATCAATCTCAGCGAAGACCGCCGCCGGCAGCACAATATCGGCACGTTCGCTCGCCGCGGTGGGGTAGCAATCCTGCACAATCAGCAGCTCAAGTCCATCCAGATTCGCCGAATCGACAAAATTGCCCGTCAGCAGTGCTGCTTTGGTGCCTTTCGGCAGCGATGTGTGCGAAACACCACGCGCATCAGGCTCGACCTCGATGTAGTTTTTCGATTTCATTACCTCATTGGTGAGCTTCTTAAAGATATATCGGTCTTCAAGAGTGCTCGTCGTATCGCAGACCATCGCGAAACTATCGCCGAGGAATTCCTTTAGTTTTCCGGCTGTGCTTTCGAGGGCCTCTTCCCATTCGGTTTGGCGCAAAACCTCACCGACACGCACATGCGGCATACTCAATCGGTCGGTACCGTTTAGAAATTCCGGGATAGCAAATCTACCTAACACGCAGACAGGGACATCCTCATTCACTGCTTTTGCCGTAATCAATTTCCTACCGTCGGCACCAAGCTCTAAGGCGCATGCTGCCTCGCAGAAAATACAGGTTGATTGTGTGATGGTGTCCGGCTTGCCATACCATTTGGCGTACCTCTCGGCCAAGGTACCGGTCGGACATACATCAATACACGAGCCGCAGAACTGACAACCTGCCTCGCGCAGTGAGCATCCGAAGGCCTGGCCGATATGTGTCTTACTGCCGCGACCAATGAAGTCAATGGCGGCCTTGCCCTGTTGATGTTTACAGATGCGTACGCAGCGGCCACAAAGAATGCAGAGGTTAAGGTCGCGGTCGATGAAGGGGTTTGACCGGTCAATGGGCCGATGGTGATAGGACGGTGGAACCGGCAAGTCTGAAAACCCCAGCTCCTCAGATAAGGCACGCACCTCGCAGACCTCTTTATTGTTACAGGTATGGCATCCGGTGGTGCGACCTGCCTTTTCCGCTTCGGGCCGATACTGTTCGCACAGCTCCCGCCTGCTGCAGAGAAGGCAGGCGCTGGGATGTTCGAGCATCATTAGCGCGAGAATGTTCCGGCGCAGATTCCGCAGTGCCGTCGTATTGGTTTGCACCACCATTGCTTCGGCCGCGGGTGTTGTGCACGAAGTCGGATAGCCGCGCATACCTTCGATTTCGACCACACACAGCCGGCATGCACCGAACGGCGACAAATGCGAGTGCGTACAAAGATGAGGAATCGAAACATCGTGCCGCAGGGCGCATTGCAATATCGTTTCCTCTTTGTCGGCGGTTACTGTTTTTCCGTCTATGGTCAGTTTCACTTTAACCGATTCCTTTTTCACTTACAGCGTCCAACAAAATTGATTGCTTGACACGATTGTCATTCTGAGTCTTTCGCTTTACTCAAGGATAAACTCCGCGAATGAATCTCATTGTTTTAAACGTGAGAAGAGACCCTTCGCTGCGCTCAGGGTGACATATTGGTTTTTGTTAGAATTATTTAGTCTTACCCTTCTTTTCTTTACGCTGCTCGTATCTGGTCTGTTCGCCGCTGCGGCGATAGACGGCGGCATAAATTGCCGGACAGGTGCTCAGGCACGCGCCGCACTGGATACAGATTTCCTGGTCGATAACGTGGAGTTTTTTCTTCTCGCCGCTGATGGCCTCAACGGGGCAAACCCGAGCGCAGGCACCGCAGCCGGAGCACCGGTCCCGGTCAATGTGATAGCTAATCATCCTGCTGCAGACAAAGGCAGGACACCAGCCTTTGTCAATGTGCTCTTCATACTCCTCTCGAAAATAACGCAGCGTTGTCAGTACCGGGTTAGGCGCGGTTTGGCCGAGTCCGCACAATGAGCCATCTTTGACGGTCTGTGCGATTTCCTCAAGATTATCGAGGTCGGCTGTTTCACCTTTCCCGGCTGTGATGCGCTCCAGAATACTCAGCATTGCTCGTGTTCCGACCCGGCAGGGAGCACACTTACCGCAGGATTCTTCCTGCGTAAATGACAGAAAGTATTTTGCAATATCGACCACACAGGTATCTTCGTCGAGCACTACCATCCCGCCGGAGCCCATAATGCTGCCGGCCTCGGTGAGCGATTCATAATCAACGGGCAGGTCCATTTTTTCGGCGGGGATACAGCCGCCCGATGGACCGCCGGTCTGTACCGCTTTTAGCGCCTTGCCCGCGGGAATTCCGCCTCCTATGTCGTACACTATATCCTTGAGTGTGATACCCAAAGGCACCTCGACCAGACCTGTCCGTTCGATTTTGCCCGCCAGTGCGAAAGTTTTCGTTCCCTTGCTGGACTCACTGCCGTATTGAGTGTACCATTTGGCCCCGTTGCGGAGAATCGACGGCAAATTGCCCAGCGTCTCCACGTTTTGGATGACTGTTGGCTTGCCCCACAATCCACTTTCGGCAGGAAACGGCGGTCGAGGTTGCGGCATTCCACGCTGGCCTTCGATAGAAGCTATCAGCGCTGTTTCTTCGCCGCATACAAATGCGCCCGCGCCTTTTTTTATGGTCAGCTCAAATGAGAAACCCGAGCCTTGAATATTCTCGCCTAACAGTCCGAATTCTCGCATCTGAGAGATGGCGACCTGCAATCGATGTATAGCTAAGGGATATTCGGCCCGGCAGTAGATGTAACCCTGCGATGCCCCTAATGTAAAAGCTGCAATCAGCATACCTTCCAGTACGGCGTGTGGGTCGCCTTCGATAAGCGAGCGGTTCATAAACGCCCCGGGGTCGCCCTCATCGGCATTGCATATCAAATATTTCGTCCGGCCGGGTGCATCACGACAGAGCTGCCACTTGCGCCAGGTAGGGAATCCGGCGCCACCGCGCCCGCGCAGCCCTGCCGCCTTGACTTCTTCGAGGGTCTTATCAGGCCCCATCTTGAGCGCCTGCAGAAATCCGCGATAGCCGTCGCGGGCCAGATAGTGATAAGGATTTTCCGGGTCTATCAGTCCGCAGTTACGCAGGATATTGCGAACCTGCCGACGCATCATCGGATGTGCGTCGAAATCTTTGATGCCGTCCAATTGCCCCGGCGACATTTTCCCCAAAGCCCATTGGCTGCAGGGGTCATCACCCAGAACGTGATTTTCGAGAATATGGATTATTTCATCGGGTCCGACATTTCCATAACATATACGTGGTGCGCCGCTTTTGTGCACGATTACCAGCGGCTCAAATGAGCACGGCCCGAGGCAGCCTACTTCGATGACCTGAGCTTTCAGTTTTTTGGCCTCGATATGGCTGCGAAGGCGATGCAAAACTTCTTCGGCACCGGCGGCGCGGCCGCATGTTGCCGCACCAACGAAGAAAATAGGGGATTCACTTTCCTGGAGCTTGCGCCATTGAGCTTGAGCTTCGGTAAAGGCTTGTCGAAGATCCCTTCCAATATGGGGTTGCAATGATGTCATCTGTTATCGTCGTCCTCCTTGCCTGTCTCGGCTTGGCCGTCCGGCTGCGTCTCGCTCCGCCGAGACGAGAGCCAAGACGGGCCGGCGTATTGAGAAAGTATGGATGGGATTTTCTTCGCGGTTATTTGTGCATGCACTTTGCCGTTTACTGAGACGACCGGCGCCAGTGCACAGCAGCCCAAACAAGCCACACGTTCGAGGTCGAACTTGCCATCTTTGGTCGTTTGGCCGGCTGTGATTCCCAGATGCTGCTGTAATTCCTGGAGGAGCTGGTGGCCCCCACGAACGTGGCAGGCTGTTCCCTGGCAGCTCCTGATAGTGTGCTCCCCCGGCGGGCTGAAACGAAACTGCGTATAAAATGTGGCCACTCCGTATATCTCGTTGGCCGATATTCCCATCAGCCTCTCCAGCTCTGCCATCGCTTCTTCCGACAGGTAGCCGGACTTTTCCTGTATGTCCTGCAGGATTGGTATCAGGCTCCCGCGGTTTGCAGGGTATCTCGCTAAAATATCCGTAATTTTAGACGAAATTTCTTTTGCAGGTCTAATCATTCTTGCATACAAGCCCAACAACGGCGTATAGCTGTAATTTACTCCGAAACACAACTTTTCCGCTAGTACTCTATGACAGTTGATTTTGTGAGTTGTCATTCCCGCGAAAGCGGGAATCCAGTTTGTTAATTGGCTGAATTCCGCATCAAACGGG
>JBDRTM010000150.1:0-7975 GCA_043824065.1 Planctomycetota bacterium
AATTGGTTATTGGATACGAGCATCGACAACCTTAAACGAAAAAGATGGTTTTTGAAGCCCGGGGCGACCACGTTGGGTTGCCCCTACACAGGGCCGGACTAAACCAAGTACAAATGCAATACATGCCATCATCAAGATAAAACTTAAAGAAGATGAAGCTGGTTTGTCGTTGTCGAAGCTGGTATCGAAACTGGAGGCTGGAAGCCCGAGACTCGAGTTTCCAGGGCGAGCATCGATACGAGCATCGACAACCTTAAACGTAAGACTAACAAACTTTAGACATTTTAGGCACTTTTAACTTTGGGGCTCACTTGTCTTTTAGCCGATATTCATAGAGGTCGTATCCAACCTCACGGCAGGCCCGGACTATCTCAGGATAGGGCTTGTCGCAGATATCAATAAAGCCAATCTGATAGTTTTCGCCGTCGCCCCGGCCGGTCGTGGCCTGGTCCTTGTACTGGAACCAGTGAGTACCAACAATATACGGATTCTGCAGGGCCCCTCGAACATAACTTTTATATTTGTCGGCGCGGTCCTGCTGGTTGGCCGTTTTCTTTAGCCCCGTGTGGAACATACCGCGGTCGAGTGCTCCAAAATGGAACTCGCCTATGATTACCGGTTTGTCAATACCATCCGGCAGGCGGTGCTCCCGGACGCTGTAGCTGTAACGGTTATAGCTGACGATATCGCAGAACTTCGTTGCCGCCCGCGCCGCCCGGTCGTTCACCCAGGCAAACCGGCAGCCCATATAGAGCTGGTTCGGGGCAACTTTTTTTAGCTCCTCGCGGATGGTACTGAAATAAGTCTCGGCGGTCCGGGTATAGAAAGCTGTCAGGTCCGCCCGGGCCTTCTTTTTGTCCGGGGCCTGTTGGCTTTGCCGCAGGGCCTGCCATGTTGGGTGTTTTGTTCCCCAGGCGGCGTTGAGCTTGTCGATAGTCCCATACTTTGCCTTGAGGTCCTCGACAAAAACCTTCTTTGCCGGCTGCTCGGCAGGTGAAATCAGGGCGGCTACCGCTAACGACACTTCGTCCCCCCAGGCTATTTCATTATGCACGAAGTATCCGATGCACCACGGGTCGCCGATGGCCCTGCCTTTTTCCAATGCCAGCCGCTCACGAAGCCTCGCACGGAAGCTCGGGTCAAAGACATCGTAGAACTTACCCCAATAGCCCTGTGAGCCTTCAAGACTTCTGGCACTATAGCTGATAGTGCAGACGTATGGCGTTTTGCGCATCAGATAAATACTGCTGTCCGACCAGTTAGCGATTGTATTTATTCCCCAGCTTTTGAGTCGGCGATGGGTCACCTCGGCAAAGATGTTTTCCCAATCCCGCCCGTACTTTTGCAGGAAGTTGGCCTGACTGAAATCGTAGGTCTTATATGGCGAATGGTCTTTGTAATACCCGTGCGGTGCCCAGCTACCGGAACCATAAAACTTTGCAAATCGTGAATCGGCTTCAGGCAGATTGTGATAATAATGTTCACGGTCGGTAATCGGCGTGGCGTTTGTGCTGCGGACGCAATCGATACCGTGCGACCAGAACAGTCGGCCTTGCGGGTCCACCAACCACCATTTGCCCTCGTACTTTTCGGCGCGGAAAAAACCCGTGGCTCTGAGCTTAGGCCCAGCGCTCCAGCCGCCGTATTTGTTGCGGTCGGTCGGGCCGGGATGAGCGGCAATGTCCTTATCTTCTGCTTTACCCTGTGCAATCATCTCTTTTAGAGAGTGCGTCTTGCCGGGCCAATCCTTGTGGATGTATTGGCCAAAATCATCGATGAAGGGAAAGAAAGTCTTTACATCCAGCGTCTCGACGCGGCCGCCGGCGCGGATATTTTTGACCTCAAACACATGGTCGATGCTGGGCTTGCGAACTCCGTAGGATGCCTTACGGCAGAATAAAAGCAGCTGGGTGATGTTCGAAGCATCGACTTTGCCGGAGTGAACCGGTGCTCCACGCATACCAATCAATTCCACCGGCTCAGAAAGCCGCCAGGGAGTTGGAAATACGCGTACCACAAGTGTTCCCGCGACCTGGGGATTTAGTTTGATGCTATCGGATACACAGTTCTTGCTGCCGTCCGCGTCGGGATTGTCCACTCGGCAGGAAACCGTAACCGGTTTTGTACCAAGGTTCTTAACGTCGAGGGAAACATACTCGTACTGAGACAGGTCCCATTTCCCCGCAGGCGCCTTTAATGTAATGCCGGGCCACGGTTCTTTATGACCGGTTTCAATACGCAGCGCCCCACTTCCGGACAACGTGACCTCTGCATCGCTTGTTATAACCGAGCCGATATTAAAACTACCGGCAAAATCAAAAAGGACCAGGGACTGTCCCTTCTCTGCAGCAGAGAGCGCAACCGTCCCGGTGATAAGCAAGCCAGAAACGATAATTATGAAACCAAATAAAAAGCTTTTCTTGTTCATAATGTCCTCCGAACTAAAGTTTTAAGTGCCTAAAGTTCAAAGTGCCTAAATTATGGATATCAGTGGACCAGGAAATCAGGATGCAGATTACCAGTATATCCGAGTATCAGGGAAAAGGTACCTGGTATTCTGATAACCTGATGTCCACTACCTGGTATCCTGATACGCTGATAACCTGAATCTTTAGTTCACTTTAGCTCACTTTCATATTCCTTGTTCGATATTCATTATTCATTCTTTTCACTTTAGTTCACTTTAGGCACTTTACTTCACTTTAACTTACTCGAATTCCGTGTCAGTCCTGGGGACTCCGCCGTAAGGCGTCCTGTGGACTTACGGAGAAGATACCACATAGTCCCGTATTGCGGCGACAGGTCAATATAGTTTCTGCCATCCTCAGACCGAACAGGCACATCGGCTTTGGCCAGGCCATCAGGCCCTAACGCCTGACACCGCCAATCTCCCCTCGGTATTTCTACCGTGCCCTTCACCACTTCAATCTGAACAGGCGCCCCGCCCCAGTTTCGGCCGACAGTACGGCGGTCCTCGGAAAACTTCATACCGGCATTTTCACATCGCCCACAGGCGGTGATAAGTATTTTTCTGCTGCGCAACCAGGATACACCATCAAGCGGTGTGGCTGTAATTACCGCATAGGCAGGCTCATCGATTTGGCATCGTTCGAACCGAGTCGTGTCTCCTGCCAGAACACCTGCACCGCCCTGGGCAATATATAATCCCTTGCCGTCTTCAACCGACCATATAAGCTCTGTAATAGACTGGTCTGTCTGCTCTACACCGGATGAAGGTCGAAGACTTACATATAACGGATTACCCAGCATTGTCTGGCGTGTCGCACCACAGAGAGCATTAACAACATCTAACATGTCACGGTCATACTTAAGATGCAGTTGCGCCAATTGGCGTACAATATTTGACGATTGACTTAGAACCGCAACCGTACACTCTTTAAGTGGTGCAATTACCGCCTGGCGAAAAATAGCCGCTCCCGCCCGCATAAAGCCCCACTTGGCAGGGTTGGTGTCGATGTCAAAGTAGCTGTTCAAATTCTCTCTGTCCCAATCGTCCGAACTGTGGGAGTAGGTATATAGCCAGACGCCGTCCCAGTCCTGGGCAGCGGCAAAGGAGGCTATCAGAGGAACACACTCAGCCTGGGAATCGAGAGGAGCAGGATGGTTATATTCGCTGACGGTGAAAGGTTTGCCGAGGAGTCGTTTGGCGGCCAATTGAAACAGCGTCGCCTCGGCGGGGTAGTCGGTCATCGGTTTTTGTTCAACAATCCAATTATTGCTGTCCCAAGGCCTTCCGGGAAATCTCGGATGCTGCCAATAGGCATGGGCGTCAATGAAATCCATATCACTTTGGGCATACAACCCGAGCGGCCCGAAGACAATCGTGCCGGCTACAAGCGCTTTGCAGCCCAGGTCTTTTTTGATGAAGTTTCGCATCTCGTCGAAGTATGCCTTTTCCGTTTCCGCTAAGAATTGCATCCGGTCGAGGGTGCGAGTTGGTGATTCATTGTCAGCGAAAACAGCAACGCTGCCGGCCTGAATGGATTCGCCCTTATGCAGACTTACCCGGCCGCCGGGACGAAACTCAACATTGGCAAGGTAAAACGGGACATTTCTGCCCCCGAAGCTAAAGCTCAAACGGGCATTGTCCTCATCGGCCTTGGCAACAAAGCCGAATCGAAACGTTTGCCACTTTTGGCTTAATTCCACTACTCGTGACAATCCGAGATTTTTCCAGGGACTGTTTGCCTGACTGACACTACAACTTATCTTCCTTGGCTCATCACCAGCAGCTTCAAACACAACTGTGTAGTATTGTCCCTCCCTAACAGAAAGGCCCTGCTGTTTGAGCTGAAGATGCCATTCCGTATCATCGGCCTTATCAATCTCAATACGCAGCGCGTCACGGGACCGGTAGCGCCGGCGTGATACCGAAGCTTTGCACCCTGAATGCTGCTCTAAGTGCCAATCTTTTGGGATACTTTTGGCGGTCGTCCGGAAGTTACCGTTGCTCAGAAGGTTCCCACCGAGCTGCTCGGCGCCCTCGGCCCAGACCTTGCGCAGTTTCTGGTCCGAACCGTATTTTTCTTTAAGCCAGGTGTTGAATTTTTTTTGCAAAATATCTGCATAGTACGGGGGAAGTGTCCGCAGCGTCTGCTCACTGGCCCACATAAAGAAGCTGTTTTCGTTAGTAATTTCGACAATCGCCACAGCCGGGTCATCGGCGTAGCGGACCTTGCGATAAGGGTTGACGTGTGTCAACAGTTGGCGGGCATACTTTTTCTGAGCGTCAATCAGTGCGGGTGTAAAGATATTGGAGATTTTATCGTATTGACGGTTGGCCTTGGGCAGGCCTAAATATTGGCTGTGCGCCCGGCCGACGTGCAGGTTAATATTTACACAAATCCCATAGCGAGCTAATTGGTCGATAAAATAGTCCAGTCTATCGATCGCTTCCGGAGTGATGGTTTTGCCGTCCTTAGCGTTCCACAGTCCGCGGGGCCACCGGGCCGTGTCCAAATGGTGACATCGGACGCTGTTGACGCCGGCCGCAGCCAGGCGGGCAGCAACATACGGAGCATCCTCATGCTTAGGCAGATTCGCTCCAAATGAAAGATTGACACCCCAAAGGCGGATACGTTCTCCATTGCGATAGAAGTGCCCATCGGCTGCCTGCAAGCGGCTGCTGTCGGTCTTGATAGGCTCAAAAGAAGTAACCGCAATCAGCGAGCCGGCATTCGGCTTTGCAGGAATTACGAAGGGAACAAAATCCCCTGCCATTGACACTCCACAAGCAAAAGCACAGGTCATAAGTGCAAAAAACAAAAATTGCTTCGTGCACTTTGCTCTTATGTTCCTGCTGACCTTGCTGTAATGTTCCTGATATATCATAGAGGCCTCCTATTAATCTATATACTCAACTTGACTGGTTTTTACATAACTTTGGCTTTGACAAAAACATACACAAATTGTCATTCTGAGCGCAGCGAAGAATCTCACACTCGCAACGAGGCAGAAATCCTATTCTATGGCCAGATGCTTCACTTCGCTCAGCATGACAGTTTAAAAGTCAGTCAAGTTGAGTATATAGTACACTGGATTTAACGTATCGTCATTTTTTCATCTGCTATCGTTAGCGAAAAGCTCATAAGAAATGATACAAGCTGTGTTCTGTACTATCAACAGAAAAACAAATTGCGGCTGTATCAAACAATATTATTCATTACAGAATTTATAACGGAGCTTGCATAGAGGCCCCTCAGGCAATATGATTGGGACACTAATATAACAGAAATATCAAATACGGAGCGAACAATGGCACATAAATTCATCAACCAGATCGAGCCGGGAGAGTCAATCGATAATATTTATATCATAAGAGACCCGATTTTGCGAAGCACAACGCGAGGCGATTTATACATCGCAATGTTCCTTTTGGATCGCAGCGGACAATTGAACGGACGGATGTGGCAGGCAACTGAAACGATTTATAAGGCGCTGCCAAAACCCGGCTTTGTTCACATACAGGGCCGAAGCGAGCTTTACCAGAACAACCTGCAAGTCATCATAAATAACATCAGCGTCGTCGATGCAAGCAATGTCCAAATAGATGATTTTCTTGCGCGAACAGACAAAGACATAAAACAGATGTTCGAGGATGTAAAAGAGATAGTAGGACGAATAAAAAATCCGCAGTTAAAGACGCTGGTCGAGGAGTTTTTGGCGGATGGTGAGCTTATGGAGAAATTCCGTGATGTGCCCGGCGGGATGAAGCTCCACCATAGCTATATCGGCGGACTGCTGGAGCACACACACAATATGCTGCGTGTGGCTGTTGCGATATTACCGTTGTATCCCCAAGTGCATACTGACTTGGTTTTGGCGGGGATATTTCTTCACGATATCGGCAAGACCGAAGAGCTTTCGTACGATATGGCCTTTACATATACCGATTCAGGCCAGCTAATAGGTCATGTTGTCAAGAGCCTTCTTATGATAAATCAAAAGGCTGATGCACTGAGGGCAAAGGGAACGCAGATAGAGCAAACAGTTCTGGACGCTCTCGGGCATATTATCCTCTCGCATCACGGCCAATATGAATTCGGCTCACCAAAGCTGCCGGCAACGGCGGAGGCCTTTATTGTCTATTATATTGACGACCTGGACGCCAAGATGAGCCAGGTAACAGCGGCGATTGACAGTGAGCAAAGCGATTCAAACTGGACCGCCTGGAAAAGCGCTTTACAGACCCGGCTTTATAAGAAACGCTTAGAATGAAATAGCTGATAGCGTAGATCGTACAGCGGATAGAAAAAAGAAACTATACGCTAAACGCTAAACGCTATACGCTATACGCTATACGCTGTCTTTTACGAGTGAAATCTGTGGAGCCAATTAGATGCTCTGAGTACGCTTCCGCTCCAGAACAATTCCGGAAAATCGCCAGATTTTCTCGAACTGCTCATGGGACATCAACATTGTACCGGCAAGGGGGTCGGCCACAGTGATTGTCTGGTCCGAGACTTCGAGGACAGCCAGACAGTGGTCCAGAAGGAATGAGTCCCTTACCATAGCTAAAGTAACACCGGCGTTCTTGAGCTGCTCGATTGAATCAAAGTGACGGTACTGACTTTTTAGGCCGACGGGACCGTAGCGTCTTTGCAGAGCTGAGCTAAGGCAAGCCGGGAGTGTCCCTGCGACCGGACTGGTATGAGGAAGTCTAGCTATTTCACCCTCGTCGGCGGACAGACCCAATCTTCCGAGAGCTGTTACCGCCGCTGCAGGGCCACAAGTATAATTTGTACTTTGAAAACAGATACCCTCGGAATTAAACCTTGTTTTAATACTCGACAGATGGTCCTTAATCAAAGCTGGAACAAGAAAAGGCAAAACTAAGAACCAGGTTACAACCATGACCATAATGATGCAAACCAGCAGTTTTTCGCATTTGCGAGGCAGACGTGAGAGCGGAACAGTCAGGCCCATTGTAACAGCCAAAGATAAAATGACGAACTTGACCCGTCCGCTTGTAATCCAGGAGAACGGCCGGATAAAGTACAACGCATTATTGAACCTGACCAGGACCAGCATCACGATTAGCGCAAGGGACAGAAAATAGCCTAATAGCCAGTAAGGTTTTCGAAGACCCGAAAAGACCCTGCCAAGAAGAACACCCAACACGGCTACCAGAACAACACCTGCGGTTTCAACCCACGGGTTCATCTCTATCC
Organism: Planctomycetota bacterium; assembly: GCA_043824065.1. GTDB lineage: Bacteria > Planctomycetota > Phycisphaerae > Sedimentisphaerales > Anaerobacaceae > NIOZ-UU13. The sequence continues at coordinate 7,692 of JBDRTM010000150.1, forward strand.
TCCTCCGAACTTGCACATTTTCGCGATTATTTTTCATTCTATCAAATTAAGACCCTCAAATCAAGCAAATTATCCCGGGACTTCCGAGACGAGTGACGAAAATGCCATTGTAGTCGAAGGCGATTGCGATCTTGGGGGCCCCCCTGGAGTTGTTTCGAGATTGGGTTTGATTGGGTTTGAATTGGGTTTGAATTGGGTTTGTTTTGACTAAGTGTCCAATTGGCAATATTTTCATAATCCGTTGTTAAAATATAACTTACGTTCATTTGGGCATCCTGGAAATT